>NZ_CP080467.1:332500-632500 GCF_022674245.1 Alicyclobacillus acidoterrestris | reverse complement strand
CATTTGCAATACCAGTCGGCGCCGATACACCGATATACAAAGGCACGGTCGTGCTCAAATCACCATTCGTATCCGACCAGAAACCAACTTGACCGCCTGTCGTTGCAGCTGGAACAGGTGTAGATGGGTTACCATCTGTGCTGCCTTCATACTGCGTCGGGTAGCTCAAGCCACCAGCCTGCAGGGTAAGGGACACGTTACCGCTATCGTCCGAGTAAACCTCGATGGGGTCGCCAGCCTTACCGCTCCATGAAGCTACACCAGAATCACTCACGCTATAGTTTACAACATCTGTACCAAGCGGAATCGGCGTATTCACCGTGCTCCAAGATGCAGACGTACTACCGGAAGTTTGCAAGTTCAGGTTACCCGTCAATGTTATACCATTAACTTGGGTCAACCAGAGCTTGTCACTCGCGCTACCATCAGTGTAGATGTCTGTAGCAGTATCCGGTACAGGGTTGCCGTTTGCATCTTCAACTGTAAACGTTACTTTCTGCTGACCACCACCATTAATGCTTGCAGCAGCAGGCGTAAAGGTGTCAACGTAGTTCGGAGAACCACCATTAAACGTGATAGATGCAGTAGACTTCACACTACCCGACGAAACTGTGAAATTCGTTGTGCCAGTGTTGCTATTGATTACGCCAACTTCAAAATCAGAAGCGTACTTAGCACCACTTAGCGACGGGAATGCTACGCCATTCACAGTAAATCCTTTTCCTGGTGTATACTGCAGCGTTACACCACCAGCTGGGCTGGACAGAGCCTGACCGTTAATGCTGTAGATTTCCCCACCATTGTCAGCCGTCAACGAATAGGTGAACGATTGGTTAACCAATGCACCGCCCGTGTGGTGACCAGCTGCGTTTTGTGGCTCAACATAAATGTCAGTGATCTGAGGGTTGCTACCGTTCATTGGGTCAGCACCAAGTCCGCCACCCGTAATGCCACCAGCGTTAGCCGTAGCCGTCAAACCTGTCATCGATGTGTCAGAGTTTGAAGCAACATAATTATCATTGGCACCAATTGACAGGTACTTCAAGTTACTCGAAGCCTGGAATGCCAACTGATAGTCATCCGTGCTGCTGGTGTTAAGCGGTGTAGCACTCTGAACCTCACCGTTAGCTACTGGATAGATGTAGAAGTCCTCGGTCTCGACGCGTGGGTCAGTAACTGTGAAGCTAAAGTTGCCGTTCGCATCAGCCGTTACTAGATCGCCATATGCGGATGTAGCAGGCGTTCCAACCGTTACACTACCTTGAGCAATCAACGGGAAGTCTGTGGTAGTGCTGCCGCTGACATAAGCAAAATCATTGGAATCACCGTTTGGCGATGTAACCAAGATTTGTCCGTTTGCTACCGGGTTACCAGACGCATCCTGCAATTGACCCGATACCACTACATTGTCACCAATGTTTGGTGTGTTCGAGCTTACAGAGATGTTGGAAATCTTAGCCGGAATCCCACCTTGAGCAAACGAAATGTATGTCGGGTCTGGAGTGTTAACATTCGTCGGCAATCCAGAAGCTGTAACTTCCACCGTCTCACCATTCGCATCAATCAAGTTCGCTTGAGCGATACCGGAGGAGTTCGTTGCAACCTGAATCGAGGTTCCAACTGCTTGACCGGCAGAGTTTACAAACTGCGCGTGGGTCGTGCTACCGTCAGCATTAGTAACAGTCAAGGTTACCAAAGCGTTAGCTTGCGCCTGGCCATCAGCTGTTGGTGGCAATGTTACAGTAATAGGTACCGCATTACCGATGGAAGCCTTGAATGGGTTGCCAGAACCTGCGTACGGTGAGAGACCAGCTTCGTTGTTCGCAACGAATTGTACATATGCTGGTTGGCTGCTTACCGTGCCACCAGTAGAACTGCCATAAGGTGCAGTCGCTACAACTTCATAAGCATCTGTCGTACCACCAGGTGTGGTGATAGAGATAGAAGCTACGCCACTAGCGTTGGTGTAGGTCGTATACTGTGCTGCATTGGATTGCTTTGTCACGGACAAAACATTACCGTTTGCGTCCTTCACAGTCGGAAGGTCACTTGGGTAGTTACCATAGTTAGAGATGTTGAACGTAACAGCCGTATTGCCCAATGCGTTACCGCTCGCATCTGTCAATGTTGTGCTCAACGTTACAGCTGCGTCGTTAAGGGACACTGCCGGGCTGTTGATGGCACCTGTCCCACTGGTTGCACCACTAACTGCGAGGGTGCTCAAGCCAGCAGAAACGGTTGTAGAACCACCAGAAATGCTCAAACCGGTTTGGCCAGAAAAGCTACCCTGAACACCGAGAGCCGACAAAACGCTCTGAACATAATAAATCGGCAAGTAGGTCGTAGCTTGTGCCTTTGCGCCACCAGCTGGATCCTTCGCAACTTGCGTGTTGAACTTACGAACAACGGTACCGTTAACAGTAACGGTGGTGTTACCCGTACCAACAGTACCAACGGTCGGCGTTACGCCAGGAGCCGTGATAGCCCAAGTGTGGGTCGTACCATCCCAAGTAGCTGTGAAGCCAATCTTCGCAAGCGCTTGGTTGAAGTAGTAAATTGGGAAGAAACCAGTGGTGTTACCGGAATCCTTACCCGTCATTTCGTAAGGGTTAGACAAAACTTTGCCATTTACCACGATTGGCAATTGGCTCGCTTTGGTCAATCCTGTTGCTTTAGACGTTGCAGCGAACGCCATCGGAGACATTGCTCCGAGTACGACTGCTGCTGCAGCGATACCTGTAAGCGAACGTTTCAAGAGTATTTCTCCTCCCATATTCGACAAGTGAGATGAGTACTGAAGATTTGGTGACGAGGTCACCTTGGAACTTGGACTTCGTCACTGTCCCCACGAGTCCATGACGATGAACCAGTTTGTCGACGCTACCACAAGCCATGCGTTCCATGCGACAGTCGTCAAACGCCCTCATTCAATCGGCAATCCCGACACGTAGGAAGACATCCCTCCCTTCAGTGCGATGTGCACCGAATTGGTATCTATGTCATGGATTACGACATAGAATCTAGTTTTCCTGCTAAACGGAATCGATTTTCGACGTAATTCGATTTTGATTGGATACTAGAAAATTATGTACCCAAAACCATGCCTATGCTGCATTATACGCTTTCTCCTTTATTGAGTAAAGCGAAATAATAGTTTTCACCCCAAAAATTCCTTTACATCATATCGAAACATCCCATATGTATGCAAGTTTTAGAATCCTAGACCACAATTTTCGCTAAGGTTTCTAAACGAACCATTTTGGGTGATGCACGAGAACACCTGCGGTACATTCGCGGAGCACTCGAAAGGCAGATGAGACATGCGCCCAACTCGCTCCACGTATATAGACGTTGCGAATTCCAAAAACGTTACAGCGTGTTGCAAACTTTTTTTTGACACGACATGTCTCCGATATGTACAGTCGTTATGACCACTAGCCCACTTGGCAAGCGAGGAAGTGTCTTACTGGAATGAAGTTTACTACACCGCAGCTGGAAATCACAGTGGAAACTACTGAGAAGAAGTCCAGATTTATTACCACCGTTGTCCCGATTTTAGGGGTTGACGAAGCGGAACAGGCGCTTGCAGCGATTCGGGAGAAGCACAAGGGCGCCAACCACAACTGTTTCGCGTATCGCGTGGGACTGGGTGTACCGATTGAGCGATTCTCAGATGATGGGGAGCCGAGTGGCACAGCAGGGCGCCCGATACTGGAAGTGATTCGGCGGCAGCAGATCGACAATGTGCTGGTTGTGGTCACGCGGTACTTTGGTGGGATTTTGCTCGGAGCAAACGGACTGGTGCGCGCCTACGCGGATGGGGCGAGTCAAGGACTCTCCGCAGCGCCGATGCTCATCTGTGACTTAATGTGCACGCTGCATGTCACATGTGATTACGGGATATACGGGAAGTTGGAGTACACACTTGGTCAGCAAGGGATTGTCATGTACGACAAGACGTTTACCGATGTGGTCGCATTCGACATTGTGGTGCCTGAGGCGGATGTGGAGGCACAGGTGGCTGCACTATCGGAGTGGACCAACGGCCAGGTGAAAGTGGACGTACTGCCGGCTGAATACATGGGCATTGCGCAAGATGGGAGTTTGGTTCGCGGTGTCTGGCCGTCCGGGAACTCTTGAGGCCAAACTCCCTCCGGTTCCCCTTCGCGTTACAGCCATGTATTCACGTGGCGATATTCCGAGAGCACTAGAAAGTTATGACTGTCACGCCGGCGATTCATCGCGCAGTGTTTCGACATCAAGATGTCGAAGGCGAAATCAAACTGAGTATAGAGCACACTTCGCATGGCCGCGACGGGCTTTATCACCTCGCCGTCATCCAGTCGAAAATAGCCGACTGCCCCGTCGTTTCGCGTGTGGGGGTTGCGCACTTTCAGCGCCGGGTAGACCGTGTGATTGTGCGGATTGATAAATGGGGCGTACTGATGACGGCCTAATTCCAACTCGTAGGCGCGGCGGACCTCCTGCGGATCCAACATAAGCGCTTTCAAGCCCCGCCGGTACAAATTCGGCGTGGACCACGGCACATACCAGCGAGATGAATCCCTAAAAATCACCAAACTGACATTCCCATTGTAGTAAACAGGGATAAATAGGCTGACGTTTGAGATCCAATCTCGTATCGGCGGCACCTGCCGCGAGGATTGATAGACCACGGCACCCTGCAAAGGATGCACCGTGTGCTCGTCAATGACGATTTTCGTGTCGAATTTCATATCACACCACCCCTTGGGTCAATTTATCACTTGGATATTTACTCATATTATACAATTTTTGATACAAAATTGTAGTTCCATTTAAGTAATTTTCAGAATCATTTCTAGATCTATCGGCTTAGTCTTGAGGTCATGTCTTATCAATCGACGATGAACCTACAGTCCAATCGGTGCTATTTCAGGATATCGCTACATGTCTGTGTAGAATGACCCACATCGCCGATCGACATCGTTCGCCCGTATGCTCGAAGTGCGCGTAATTTACTGCGGGCCGGCCCGCGCAAGAAGGCTTATCGAGTATGGACGTTGAGACCGTGTCAATCGAAGAGGCCGTGATGCGGGCGCAGTTGGGCGAAGAATTGATGTGTCTTGAACTTCTCAGGCGGTTCCACGGGCTGATTTGTTCCGTTGCCCGGCGGTACCAAGGGACATGCGGGTTTGAGGAAGTCTACCAGGAAGCCTCTTTGTCTTTTTTGGTGGCAATTCAGCTATATAATCCCGGACGCGGACCCTTTGTCGCGTACGCTGCGCGCAAAGTGCGTGGTGATGTGCGGACCGCCATGCGACGTTTATGGCGAATCACAGATAGGCGGCAGGATGTTCACGCATTCGAAGGCGAAGTCGATGCGGATGCGTTTGAACGGGCGGTGATGGAAGGCAGTGGCGACCGAATACGCCCTCGCACAACGCCTCAGAGCGCTTGGATAACCACGGAAATCTTGCGGATGATGATAGAGGCCGCAAAGCTGAGCGAGCGCGAGCGGGCGTGGCTACATGGGTTTATTGAGGGCTGGACGCCTGAAGCCATGGCCACAGCGTTTCACGTCAGCGTCGAGACGGTGCGCACGTGGCGCAAGCGAGCCTTGGCGAAATTGCGGCAGTCGGCATTGACGCTTGGGATCACGTTTTCAGATTTTGTTTAACTGATGCCCGCGCCGGGACAGGCGGCACGGGCGGTGGAATATGTGCGCATTGGCACTGGATGGATGTGTGATGGTCAGCGCATGCTCTGCCCCGGGTGGATTGCTTTACGACTCGCGAATGGCGAGCGTCCCCTTCGTCGGGTTCAGTGTGAGCCGCAGATGATTGTCGATGAAGAAACGCAGGCCAAAGAGGCCTTGTTCGGTGAGGGTGGGATCGACCAAGCAAGGTACATTGCGGTAGAGGTGTTTCCACATGCGAATGTCGCAACGGGATACGTACGCGTTGACTGCTCCACCGACGCCGGAGATCTGGAGGGGCCCGAGATTTGGAAGACGCAGTTGACGGGCCACCTGCGGGTTGAGCGCGAGTTCGAATGCACCGGTGTCGAGCACGATATTTTGCACGCGCTGGCCGTTGATAATCGGGTCGAAGTAGAATGTGTTGTCGCGGATGCTGCCATGATACAAGGCAATGAGGTTTTTCATCGTGACGCCTCCTTTGGTGAGGGGCTGTGCGGATGACGGTGCGATCCGCATAGCCTGTCTCATGGAGGCAGGGTATGTACAAGCTGTCGCGCGTGACACGGCGCGTGTAAGGCGGCAGTAGGCACACAATTGATGCTGAAATGGTTGTGCACGTCATGGCGAACACTGAACCACCGACTTATACTAAAAATACTTAGTTTGTCGTGTATCGCTTAAGATCCTCGGTTGGTTACAGACGTATCCGTCAACACAGTCGTATAGCACACAGGGAAACGGAGGTGTTTTGGTGCAGGAACTGCTAGAGCGGTTACTAGATGAGGTAAAGGACATCCGAGAAAACATGGACGATTTAGTGCACAAGGAGGACCTCGGCGAGCTGCGATACATGTATCGGGCCTTGTTGGAGGGACAAGAAGTGCTCTCGGCACGGTTTGATGCGTTTGAGCACGACATGGTCGAAGTCAAAGCGACGCTCCTGCAACATTCGAAACTCCTTGAAGGCCTGTCAGTCAAAGTCATTGAGCACGATGTCGAGATTCGGCGATTGAATCGACGGCGCGTGTAAGCGACGGCGCAGCGGGATGGGCACTACGACTTACGCCAACATCGCAAAACAGGCCAGCACGCCTACGTGGGTGCTGGCCTGTTTTGCGACGCTCGCGTTATTCGGCGTCTGCGTCGACGATGGCGAACAGGATTTCCGCCTCGGCGACGAGTTTGCCGTCGACGTGTGCGGTGCCGCGGCCTTTGCCGATGCGGCCTTTCAGACGGTCAATCGTGACCTCTAAATCGAGCTTGTCCCCTGGTCGCACCTGACCGCGGAAGCGGGCGCCGTCGATGCCGGAGAGCAAGGGCCGCTTGCCTTCGAAGTCGTCTTGCGACAGGATGGCCACACCGCCAAGCTGTGCCATGGCCTCGACGATGAGGACGCCCGGCATGATGTTGTAATCCGGATAGTGGCCGGTGAAGTGTGGCTCGTTGGTCGTGACGAGTTTGTACCCTTTGACGCTGACGCCTGGGTTGATGTCGGTCACCCTATCCACGAGTAAAAATGGATAGCGGTGCGGCAAGATTTTTCGAATGTCCTCCACGTACAGTGGCAGATTGAAGTCCAATACGGTCACTCCTCGTCTTCTTCACCGGTGACGGACTGTGTCCATCCCGTTAGTACACGCGGCGGCGAATACTGATGATTTCCATTGATCTCACGTACAAAATCGTGGTGATATAAGACAACGCAACGGTAAACCAGAGGAACGTCTCCCCCGCCACGTCGCTGGGCCAAGCCAGGATAATGGAACAAATGCCGATATAATAGCACAGGGTGGTCACCTTGCCCCAGACGTTGGCCTTGGGTACAGCACGCTTGCCCTGAAAATAAAAAAATGCGGCCCCGAGAATCATCAGTACGTCGCGAAGCACCAAGAGCCCCGCCTGCACCCATGGTACCCTGTCGGAGTTGATTAAACTGAACAGCACGGCCACCATCATCAGTTTATCCGCGAGCGGATCTAACAGTTGTCCCGCGTACGTCTCCAACTTGTACGTCCGCGCGATGTAGCCGTCGAGCACGTCGGTCAACCCGGCAAACAGCAATACAAACAGCGCTAGGACTTTGTGTGGGCTTTGCGTTGCGTAGAACGCCCAAAGATAACAAGGAATCAATAAAAGCCTGAGCAGGGTCAACAAGTTCGGTAAGTTCAATGTTTCGCCCCCCTCTCCCGGACAGACCGCTCATCGAGCAAGCAGCACAAGTATGCCACAACACAAAAAACATTATATCAGTTGGATAGTAGATGGGAAAATAAGAAGGGGTTGTGAGGGGGATACCTTGTGAGCGATCTCGCCGCGCGCCGAGGGGCGCACCCGCCCTTACGAGCGGATGCTGTTGGCGACGCCCATCATCTGATTGGTGATGGAAATACTCTGCGCGTTCAATTGGTAGTTCTGTTGGGCCTCCATCATGTCGGCGAACATCTGCGTCTCATCGACATTGCTGGTCGCGAGGTACCCTTGCTCGACCGTCGACTGCTGCGCCGGGCGCGCCGTGCCGCCTGCGGTTAAGGCGTACAGATTGTTTCCTTGTGCCGCGAGGTGCGAGGAGGGTTCCCCAATCTCGACAATCGCCAACTGCGGACCCTTGACGTTGCCAAACGACACTTGGCCATTCGGGCCGACCGACATATTCGCTGCGTTCGCCGGGCGAATGATAGGCTGTCCGTTCGTCGAGAGCACCGGGTAGCCGTTTGGAGTGGCCAACTGGAATTGGCCGTCGAGGCGTTTACTCCAGATAAAGTTGCCCGCTTTCGTGTAGAGCGGGCCATTCGGGCCCTGTACTTCAAAGAAGCCCGGTCCCTGAATCGCGAGATCCATGCTGTTGCCCGTCTGCTGGGCGGACATACCGTCGAAATCGTTACCCTCCGAGACCGACTGCACACCCGTTCCGCCGCGCCAACCAGGCGGTGTCGTGCGGCGGGCGTTGGTGGGATCCGTGGCGGATCCATACAATTGCATCGTCAACGCATCCGCAAACGTCCCCTGGTCTTGTGCGAAGCCGACCGTATTTAAGTTCGCGAGATTATCTCCCACTCTATCGAGCCACCCGGACGACGCTTGGAGTCCGGAGAGGCCTGTCCATAATGATTGCATCGCCATGACGCTCTACTCTCCTCTGGGCCATCTCACTTGCAAAAGGGCATCCCTGCGCTGTGCGCAGCACAAATGCCTTAGCTATTGACTTTACCGACGTCGGTCACCGCGGTTTGCATGAGTTGATCTTCTGTCTGCACCATCCGCTGATTTGCCTCATAGGCGCTCGAGGCGTTCAGCATCTGCGTCATGATGGACGTCGTATTGACATTGCTCTCCTCCAGGCTGCCAGGGTTCAATTGGCCCGTGCCCGCCCGAAGCTGAGGTAAAACCGACGCGGCACTCAGGCTGTTTCCGACCATAAACTCGGTCTGCCCAAGCGGGCTCAGCTGTGTCACATCGGCGTCGACCGTACCGAGTCGCCCTGCCACGACATTGTTATTCGCGTCATAGACGCGATAGGATACCTGCCCGTTGGCGTCGGTCAACGGCTGACCATCCGCACCGAAGAGGCTTGTCCCTTCATAATTCGGATTGACGACAATGCGCCCGCCGACTATCGGTTGACCGTTCGCGCCAATCGGCAAAATAGGATGCCCTGCTGCGTCGACCAGCGTGTTGTTCCCGTCCAGCTGCAAGGCGCCGTCCTTCGTCAGCGCAATGCCCGTCGCGCCGCCCACCGACGAGTAGTCGACTGGGAAGAAGCTGTGATAGCCCATGTCGGCGTTTGTTCCGACGCGAATGGCCATCCCCTGCGCGTTCTCTTGACCCGGTACGCCAACGACCTGCCCCGCTGCGTTGGCAAACACATACGACGGATTGCCCGACGCGTCGTAATCCGGTGCGCCATCTGTTCCAGTGAGCGCCGCCGACCCTTGATACTGCGGATTGCGCACAGCATAAACGCCTGGCAACACGTTGCCGTTCGCGTCATAGACCGCAAGTGGCTGCCCGTTCACGCCAAGCCGCCCCTGCGCGCCCACGGTAACTGGGCCTGCGACACTGCCAGCGCCCTGTACGCTAGCGTAGCTGCCGCTGAGTAGCGTATCGGCAATGCCTACATCCAGTGCGCGACCGGTCTGCTGCATGGTCCCTGCAGTGAAGTCCGGCACGCCTTCCTGAAACGTGACGCCAGTGCCCATTTGTCCCACATACGAAGTCATCGGGCCACCATAAGGGGACTCATAAATGTCTTGCACAGGCGACTCGATATACTCGGCCATCGACGCCTTAAAACCCGGTGTATCGTCATTGGCGAGGTTGTTCGCCAGCAACTGCTGCGTGAGTTCGTTGACATTCATGCCTGCGGCAGCCGTCGTAAGCCCCGGTATCATGTTCGTTCTCTCCTATCCAAAGTAAACCTTAGCAATCAACTAAACCAGCGCCGACGGCGGCTGGGTTTCGTCTGTTGTTCGCGATACCGACGCCATTCTGGGCTGTCGAGCACTTGTCCCGTGCCGATGACGACGCACTGCATCGGATTCTCGGCGATGTGCACCGGAATCTGCAATTCTTCCTGCATCAGCTTGTCCAAACCGTCGACCAATGCACCGCCGCCCGTCAACATGACGCCTTTGTCAAAGATGTCAGCAGCCAATTCCGGCGACGTCTTCTCCAGGACGCCTTTGGTCGCCTGGACAATCGCCTGAACTGGTTCCTGCAGCGCAGACCTCATCTCTTCTGCATGGACCGTCACCGTCTTCGGAAGACCTGTGACCATGTCGCGACCGCGCACGTCCATCTCGTTTTGTCGGCCGCCAGGGAATACGGTCGCCAGTTCCTTCTTCAATTCTTCCGCGGTCCGCTCGCCAATCATCAGGTTATACTCCCGACGGATGTACTTCACGATGGCTTCGTCGAGCTTGTCGCCCGCGATACGAAGAGAGGCGGAGGTGACGACGTCGCCAAGAGACAGGACAGCGATGTCCGTCGTTCCCCCACCAATGTCGACGACCATGCTGCCGCTGGGCTCAAAGATGTTGAGTCCCGCACCAATGGCAGCTGCTTTTGGTTCTTCAATCAAATCCACATGCTTCACGCCAACCGCCTCCGCAGCTTCGCGTACCGCCTTTTTCTCGACGGACGTGATACCAGCAGGAATGCAAATCATGAGGCGCGGCTTCGCAAACGCACTTTTGCCGATGGTCTTGTTCAAAAAGTGGCGGAGCATAATTTCCGTCACGTCGAAATCCGCAATCACACCTTCGCGAAGCGGGCGAATCGCCACGATATTACCGGGTGTTCGCCCGAGCATGCGGCGGGCCTCTTCGCCGACCGCAACCACCTGTTTTGTCACCTGATCTATCGCAACGACGGAGGGTTCATCGAGTACAATTCCTTGTCCTTTGACGTGCACCAGCACGTTCGCGGTTCCTAAGTCGACTCCAATATCCCGAGAAAACATTTGCGGCGAGTCCTCCTAATCTAGGGCGTGCACCGAAGCGTACAATGCGTTCATATGTTCGTGCATAAGGTAGTAGAATGATATTAACTAGAATGTAGTTCTACAGGCCGCTGGAAACTCCTTTACGAGATTCGAAGTTTTTCGACTCAATTTGCGGCTCGTCTTCCTTATGATACTTCATCTTTGTCGCTTCGCCACCACGTAGATGTCGGATGGACTTGTGGTACTCAAGAATTTCTTTGACGCGATTGGCCAAATCCGGATTAATTTCCGGCAGGCGCTCCGTTAAATCCTTGTGCACCGTACTTTTGGAAACGCCAAATTCACGGGCTATCGTGCGGACGGTGTTGCGCGTCTCGACGATATACTCCCCGATTTTAAGAGTACGCTCCTTGATGTAGTCATGCACTCCCCTCGCCTCCCCATGCAGGTCAGATGGTCTGATACAGTATATGAGGGGGTGTACACCGTATGCCTTGGCTGAACCGCGCAAGGCTTGGACTATCAGGCTTTTCGACCTGTCCACCACAGAGACCTCCCGGGAAATAAGTCTCAACACCTTATTACCCAGGCCTTTTTTAACATTCGGTAGCCCATTTTCTGCGACCGCTAAATTTTTTGTCGATCCACGCCGTCCAGTTGCAACAGACAAGCCCCACGAAGCACTTCGGTGATTTTTGGATTTTTGCGCAATGGCCCAAGACACAAAAAAGAACCGCCCCGGGCTTCCGAGACGGCAGATGAGTCAAGCGTCTACTGTTGTGATTATTGCTTTGGCAGGACGGATTGTGGATCGATAGGCTCATTGTTGTAATCGACTTCGAAATAAAGGTGGTTCCCCTGACCCTTTTCGAACGTGTTGGAGCCTGCCGTACCAATCGTCTGACCCTGGTGAATCTTCTCGCCAGCCTTGACGTCAACCGATTCGAGCGATTGATAGGTTTCTGTGTACCCATCGTCGCTTTGAACGACCACTTCTTGGCCGTAGAGCGGTTGGTCGTCAACCTTGGTGACTGTACCACTCAGCGCTGCGTCGACTTCGAAACTCGATCCGCCCTCGGTCTTGATATCAATCCCCTTATGCGGATAATACTCGTTGTCGTACTCGACGAGTGCAGATTCCTGTTCCTTCAAGGTACCTTTGACTGGGAAGAACGGAACGGTCACTTCCGTCTGCGTACCGTCCGCAACCGGCCAGACAAACGGTTCCTTCGGCTCTGTAATCGACGTGCTCGTCGTGTCGCTCGTGGCGGTATCATTGGCAGACGTCGAACTCGTCGGACTGGATCCCATTTGGCTACGGGCATACATCAATCCGATGATGACGGCTGCTGCTCCAAGGTAGATAGCTGGATAGAGCCAGCGCTTTGACATGACCCGTTTTGCAGCTGTTGGACGCCCCGTCGATTTATTGTTTTGGGCATCCGGAGTCTTCTTTTCATGGTTCGGATGTTGTTTTTCATCCATTTGGCGCTCACCTCAGTAGTGAGTCTCGCCACGGAAAATAGATTCTATACCTAGTGTCCAAAAAAGGACTAGAATGGGTTCTCTTATAAGAAAGAAACCGGTCATAGACCTACAGGCATCAGGTAACTTTCGTGTCCGATTGAATCGATGTTCCTGGATAGAAATGGGATATTATAGTCTGCCAACCCATCCCGCGCGCGGCCAGCGCTTGCGCTTCGTGTAAACTCATCCCGAGGTCTAGTCCGCGTCCGTGCGTCGTGATCGTCAAATTCCCACCACTAGACTTCCAAGTAAAGTCGGCGGACGGCAGGTTCAACGCGGCAGAAAAGTCCGCGCCTGAAATCGTCTTGGTCCCGCTCGACACCGCCGTCACAAATCCGTCCGACGCCCGCGTCAGTTTCAGTTTCGCCACGTCCACTTGGTTTAAGCCGAACGCCTGTCCCAACTCTCGCGCGGTGAAGGTGTGGGTGGTGGTGGCGTCGGGATCAACCTTATCATCCGGGCACGCGATGGCCGTCAAGTAGGGTATCTTCTGATGCAGCGCAGCTTGGCTCGTGCGCGTCTCGCCCGGCGACACATCAAACATAAATGCGAGAATCGGCTGCTGCTGATAGGTCACAATCAACCCGTCCGTCTCCTCCACCGCCGCCTGCAGCTGCGAAAGAAACTGGAGCGACTGACTGGGGTACTCCGCTTCAATGTCTGATTGTGAGGACAGGGGGAGATCGAGCCCCGAATCATCCGTGACATTTGCATCGTGTTTCGCAGCGACGCCCCCCGGCGCGCCGCTTATCATCGCGTGAATCGCATACGTCCGCGTCGCCACCGCCGCTGCCTTCAAACTGGCCATCGGCGCACCGGGCGAAAACTCGGCGGCCAGCACGTCCAGCACATAGTCGTTGAGCGCCATAGAGGTCGTCGTGTCGCTAGACGTTTGGTAGACGCGCACCGTCCGTTTCGCGTCCGCCGTGTGAAGCCAAGCCGTCACGTCCGGCATCGCGCCGCGGTGCACCAACTTCGCAACGATAGTCGGGACGCCAATCATTCCAAAGAATATCAGCGCCACGCAAACGACGAATCGTATCACCTCGCCAGGCGTCACAGCAGGGCCACTGTCCCCCGTCTGCCGCCCAGGTCCTGCGGGCGCTTGGCGTTGCTTCTGATAGGCTTTCGATCCCACTGCCACAAACCGCCGCTGCCTCATCTGAGCTGCATCTCCTTTCAGTATCGATGGCCGGGGCCGGGTAGGTTTCACCGGGGCACGAGTATCGGGCGTGGGCGCCTGGTGCCTGGTGTCTGGTGCGGCGCCAGCGCGGCGTCTGGCGTGGCACCGGAGGCCCAGGTGGGCGCCTGGCGCGGCACTAGAGGCCGATATGGGCGCCTGGTGCCCCGACAAGTAGGTTGCTCGTGCCCCGGATTACTTGACTAGCAGATAGATATGCGTCGATAGACATCGATATGAAAGGCTGTCCTGGTGATAGGTAGATGGGGGTGGGGGCGCGTGGGCCGGGGGGGCGTGGCAGAGTAGCGGTGTAAGTGATGTGGCGCGGGCCGGGGCGCGTGGGCCGGGAGACGCGAGGTGGGGCGTGGAGCGGAGCGCGTGGTATGGGTGGCTGGGGCCGGGATCCGGCGGATTAAGACACATTTCATGCCTTATTCGGATTCTTTGGTTTCTTCCGGCGGATTTTAGACATAATTTATGCTCTATTGCCCCTCAAAACCTCTATTTCCGCCCATTCGGTAGCCAATAAGGTATTTTTCCTACTCTATTTTCACGTTTTCTCCGGATCCGGCACAAATAAGGCACAAATTCTGCTCTATTCGCGGCGGGATGCCCGCCCTGCCCGCCCCGCCAGCCTAAGCGCGGCCACATGCAAAGCGCTGTGCAGGGCGCAGCAACACGCACTCAGCCACACGCCCCGGGGCGCCCGCCTAACAAAAAAGACCGCCCATCTCGGACGGTCCCCATTGACCATGCTGAAATTGCTATATGGGCTTCGCTTCGCGTGCGGACGCGACGTCACCCAAGTGCCCCACTGCCGCCCAGGCCAAAGCGCCCGTCAGGTGCCAAGCACCCAAGCACCCAAGCACCCAAGCACCCAAGCACCCAAGCACCCAAGCACCCAAGCACCCAAGCACCCAAGCACCAAGTCAGGCACCATGCGTCAAATCGCGCACCGCGACCCTGGACGGCATCCAGCCGCCCCGACCAGCGCCTAGCCACGCAAGCCATGCTCCGGCCCGGCCAGCGCCAAAGCGCCATGCCTCCGGCCGGCCCCCGACCGAATCAGCCCGCTGATTCGGCGCGCAAAGGGATGGTTTCCTCGTCGTCGTAGCGCTCGATTTTTGCGCCGATGGCTTGGAACTTGCCGACGAGGTTGTCGTAGCCCCTGTCGATGTGGTGCAGGCCGTGTACTTCTGTGAGGCCATCGGCCATCAAGCCGGCGATGACGAGCGCAGCACCAGCGCGCAAGTCAGTCGACGTGACGCGAGCGCCGGATAGGCGATCAACGCCATCGACCACCGCTGTACGACCTTCGATGTGAATGTTCGCGCCCATCCGTTGGAGCTCGGCCACGTGCATGAAGCGGTTCTCGAAGACGGTCTCCGTAACCGTGCTCGTGCCCGAAGCGACCGTGAGGGCCGCGAGCATCTGAGCCTGCATATCCGTCGGGTAGGACGGATAATAGTGCGTCTTCACGTCGAGCGGACGCATGCGGCCAGATTCGCAAGGCCAGACCTTGATGCCGTCGACCCTGTCCTCGATTTGGGCGCCTGCCTCTTCGAGTTTCGCGATAAGCGACATGATGTGCTGCGACACCGCATTTTCAACATACAGGCCGTTGCCCATCAAGGCGCCTGCCACCAGGAACGTGCCCGCCTCGATTCTATCCGGAATCACAGAGTGAGATGCCCCGTGCATCACGTCGACGCCGTCAATGCGGATGATATCCGTGCCCGCACCGCGGACGCGGGCGCCCATGGCGTTGAGGTAATTGGCGAGATCGACATTTTCAGGCTCCTTCGCCGCATTCTCAATGACGGTCTGCCCCTCTGCCAACGCCGCCGCCATCATGATGTTCTGCGTCGCGCCGACACTTGGGATATCGAGATAAATGCGCGCCCCGCGCAAGCCGCCCGCAGGCGCCTTGAGGTGGACAAAACCGTTCTCCACCGTCGCCTTGGCACCCATCGCCTCAAGTCCCTTGATGTGCAAATCAACTGGGCGCGGCCCAATGTTGCAGCCGCCGGGCAATGCGATGCTCGCCTCGCCAAAGCGCGCCAAAAGCGGACCTGCCACAACAAACGAGGCTCGCATGCGGCGAACGAGATCGTACGGAGGCGTCACACTGTGGATATTCTGTGCGTTGATGCGGACACCGCCGCGCTTCCACTCGACGACTGCGCCGAGCGCCGCCACGGTATTCGCCATATTTTCCACATCTAAGAGATGCGGGACTTCATCAATTTCGCTGATGCCTTCTGCTGCGAGCAGGCTTGCAGCCAATATCGGTAAGACGGCGTTCTTTGCACCGCTCACGCGGACGGACCCTTCCAGCCGATGCCCGCCTTCGATAAGTATTCTTGCCATTCCGTAACCTCCGCTCAAGTCTCAGGACTCCTCGTCACGAAGCGTTACGTGGACGTGTCGCCTAGTACGTAGTGGTTATGATTGGTGTTCCGACCAAGACGTCAGTTCTATGATGGTATGTATCGTCATGAACCGCTACTTGAACGTCCATGCGCTTCCCATTCGTATCAATGTACGTCAACGGGTCTGCGGAATACCCCGATAGACTGGTCTCCAGTTGCGTGCGCAGCGCCTCCACCGTCGTCGCATGAACGCTCGCAAGCGCCGTCGATGCAATGGCGTTCGCCTGCGCTTCGTCCGTCTCAGTCGGTAGCGTCCCAGTCAGGTACGCGCTCATCTGCGGCGTCCCCTGCACTGCAGCCACCATCTGTTCCACCGTGTCGTACTGCTGGGCAAACAAATTCATCCCCGCTGCCGTGCCGAGCGCGGTGACCGTTAGCACCGATTCATCGCCGGTGCTCGTCGTCTGCTGCGAGGCCTGCTCTCCCTGGAGACTGGTCAAAACCATGCGTACATCTGTGGATCCCGACCAAGTCCCGTCCACTTGATAAAACGTTTCATTTTGTTCGGACCGAGTAGTTACTTTCGCGTTCGTTAAATCAAATTCCTGCTCCAACTGGATCGCGATGGTTTCCAATTGTTTCTCCGTGTGGTATTCGTCATCCAGCACGGTCCAATCGTGAATCGCGTATCCCGTCGGTGTCGCCTTCATCGCTGACATCGCCGTCTGCAAATAGTTCAACTGCCGGACCCCGTCCGACGCAGCCGACGTCGTGTCAACCGGCTGACTCATCGTCGATGCCTGAACGGTCGATCCCGACGGACTATGCACAAGGCAAGCACCTATGGCAACCAAAACACCCGCCCATCCGAACTGTTTGACCCTTCGCTTGATCCGGCGATTTCTGAGTCGAGCCATTCGCTTCTGTGCGCTAGTTTGTGCCATTTGTACTGCCTCCATCCAACCGTAAGATTTGTCGCGCTTCGCGTTCTCGCGAATCTCGCGTTTCTATCAACAGGTTGGACAGATTGAAGGCCGTTTATACCGACTTCATACTACGATTTACTAGTTTCACTCGTCTAGTAGCCAATTGCCGCGCTCGAGTGACCCACACTGCTGTACCATCATACAATTACGACCCCGGCCCCCGAAGAACGGGGGTCGTCTGTGCGCCCATTCGACAAAATGTGACGCACACGTGCGCGCACGACGGCCACACGATGGCGCTAAAGTGCGCGCACAAACATCATAGCACCAAGTAACAAGAGTGCCACAAGAACTGCAACAATGCCCCCGAGAAGCGCAAGGAAGAATCGAAGCATCTGAACCTGCGAACTCAACGGCTGGTTCACAAACTTATCCCATTTGACCGCACCAAGGGCCCACCAGGCAGCAACCAGCCCCAAAAAGAAAAACAGCAATGTCACGGTGCCGTCAACGCCCAGTGTCAACGGGGTATTTGCCGCTGTGTTCGTCACGCCCAGTTCACCTCATCAACCATCCGTTTCCCATCCACTGGAATCACCCGTTACAGTCCTCCTATAGAACTGCTTGACTGCGCCTGAACGCCATCACGACAGCGCCCAACATCAGCAAGCCGGCGACGGCGACAATCGCAATCTGCCAGCTTGACGCGATCACGACAGGCCATACCAACCAAACGTAAAAACCGCCCGACAGCCCAAGAATTGCAGCAATCCGCAACGGCATCCCCGTCGTTGACGCCCACGGTCGCGGCTGTACAAACCTCGGTGCAAGTGCAACCGTGGCAATGGCCAAGAGGGATCCGATAAACCATACCCAAATCAGCCACATCGGACCATGCCAGGAAGCGCTTGTGACCTGATAGTGAATCTCGCTCAATTGTACCGTGTGAAGTACATGCCACGCTACCCACGTCGGCAGAGTTTGTAAAATTGTCGCGATCGCCAAGGCAACCGATCCCACAACCCTCACCTCAAGCGCCCGCACGCCCTCCCGAAGCGTCGCCCGCCACACAACATATATGGCACCGAGCACGGCAATGGCCACCCCGACAAACGCCTGCCCCAAAGACGGCGCCAAAATCAAGATGGACAGCCCGAACGTCACCCACGCCATCAACAGCGCCTCGTCGTGCGCCACCTCGGTCACATCAGCCGCAGACGCAGCCCGCCACCTCCACCCCATCCAGAGCGCACAGAGCACATACAGAATCAGCGTGATGATGGAGGTCGCCAGACCGACCCGAAAACCTTCATAGTGCTGCAGCCCGAACAACGAAAACAGGTATGTCTCCGTCTCCCCATGACTGAACAGCACACCTATCAACCCTAGGAGCGCAGCAATGCTCGATACCGCATAGAGACACGTAGACAATGAATAAGACACCCGCGACGGGGTTCGAGGACCAGAAATAACAAGAAACACAAGTCCAGAAAGTGACAACAGGGACGACAACCAAATCCAAGAAGTCAAACCAATCCTCCTTACGGTGGGTGGTATCAACGTCGGGTTACAAAGCCTGCCTGGAGGCGCACGAACGACACGGCACCCGATGCGAACAGGCAGCGGCGACAGATTTCCGATTTCCGCCGGGAGCCAAACCGAGGACGGGCACCACTAGTGTATGAGCCTCCTCAGACATTATGAAGCATCTGCTAAGTATGCCCAAATCAACCCGCCCTGTCCATCGCGATGACCCATGCCAAATCTTCTATGCTGCTGGAATCACCTGAATAAAGTAAATACCTAACTTATCATGATGTCCAGTCGCCGGGGCGGCGGGCGGCGGGCGGCGGCGGGCGTGGGTGAGCCGCGGCGGTGAGGGCTTGGCACGCAGGCCACCGGCTGGATGCCAGGCGCTTAAGGGCGAAAAAGTGCCTTATTCCGCTGGCCTAGCCGCACAAGTGTGAATTAAGGCAACTGACGTGCCTTAATCCGCGTCATGATGCGGATTTTGGGGTTTATCCGGGCAAATAAAGTAAAATTCCTGCCCTATATCGGCCATTCTCCCCGCCATCGCGCAAATAGGGCAGATAATGTGCCTTATCACGCCATGCACGCACGGGACTGAGGGCTTGGCGCCAGCCACCGGAGCCGCTTCTCGTCAATCGCGCCACACAACACACCCCGATCCGCGCCCACATCGGCCACCCGGGTACATTAAGGTCGAATTTCTACCTTATTCTCTGCCTTTCCGGCCGTCGGCACTGATTAAGGCACGTAAAATGTCTTAATGCGCTCATCCTGGCCGTATTCCCGGTAGATCCGGGCAAATAAGGTAGAAATTCTGCGCTATATCGCCCGATCCGCCCGTCTCGACACAAATAGCGCAGATAATGTGCCTTATTGCCACCGTCTCCATCGCCAGCCGCCCAGGCCCCCTGCCGACGCGGCCCCCGGCCACAACCCAGCCCTCCTCGATCACGCCGCCCATCCTCAACCGCGCCCCTGCGCGCTCCACAAACACAAACACCCGACGCGAAAGGCGCCGGGTGTCGTGGGTAATCTGTGATTTTGTTGCGCTTATTGGGCGCTTGTGAGAAAGCCATTCAACTTCTGATGCTCTTCAATTGCCTGGAGGCGAAGCTCTGACCGCAACAGTGCATCCTTGGCGCGGTTCACATCGACGTCGTCGGCACTTTGGCTGAGGCGGCGCTCTGCGCGCTCCTTGGCCAATTGTGCACGGTCGGCGTCGATATCCTCCGGCAATTCGGCGGTATCTGCCAACAAGGTGATCTTGTCGGGCAGAATCTCGACGAATCCGCCGGAGACTGGAATGACGTCCTCGCGGCCATCTTCCAGTTTAATGCGAACCAAACAAGGTTTCACGGAAGTTGCCAGGGGCATGTGCCTCGGCAAAATGCCGAGCTCGCCATATCCGCCCTGAAGCGTCACCATCCGAACGTCCTGTTCGAGAATGACGCGCTCAGGCGTCACGATTTCGAGAGGTACCGTTAGCAACCCGCTCACCTACCTTCCTGCGACAGGCACTTCGACGTCACGAAGCGTAGCCGTCCTTCTTGGCCTTTTCAATAACGTCTTCAATCGGACCACAGTACCGGAAATAGGTTTCCGGAATGTCGTCGTGCTTGCCATCGAGGATTTCACGGAAACTGCGCACCGTGTCCTGTACGGTGACGTATTTGCCAGGGATACCCGTAAACACTTCACCGACGAAGAACGGCTGCGACAGGAAGTTTTGAATCTTACGCGCACGAGCGACTGTCAGACGATCTTCGTCCGTCAACTCGTCCATACCGAGAATCGCGATGATGTCCTGCAATTCGCGGTAGCGTTGCAATACCGCCTGGACGCCGCGAGCGACATCGTAGTGCTCCTGGCCGACAATGTCCGGCTGGAGGGCGCGGGAGGTCGAGGCGAGCGGATCGACGGCGGGGTACAAGCCCATGTCGGAAATCCGGCGATCCAGGTTGGTCGTTGCGTCCAAGTGCGCAAACGTGTTGGCCGGCGCTGGGTCCGTGTAGTCATCGGCAGGCACGTAAACGGCCTGGATGGACGTGATGGAACCTTTGACGGTCGACGCGATACGCTCTTGCAGTTGGCCCATTTCTGTCGCCAACGTCGGTTGGTAACCGACGGCGGACGGCATACGGCCGAGCAATGCGGACACTTCGGCACCCGCCTGGGTGAAACGGAAGATGTTGTCGATGAAGAACAGCACGTCGCGTTCTTCGACGTCACGGAAGTACTCCGCCAATGTCAGACCCGAGAGGGCGACGCGTAGACGCGCACCTGGCGGCTCGTTCATCTGACCGAACACCATGCTGGTCTTGTCGAGGACGCCAGAGTCCTTCATTTCGTGGTACAAGTCATTCCCCTCACGGGTACGTTCGCCGACACCCGCGAAGACGGAATAACCGCCGTGTTCCTTTGCGATGTTGTGAATCAATTCCTGAATCAAGACGGTTTTACCGACGCCGGCGCCGCCGAACAGGCCGACCTTACCGCCCTTGATGTACGGAGCGAGCAAATCGACGACCTTGATACCCGTTTCGAAGATCTCCGTCTTCGTGGTCAGTTCACTGAACTTCGGAGCATCGCGGTGAATCGGCCAGCTTTCCTTTGCGTCCGCAGGGCCCTGTTCGTCAATCGTTTCACCCAATACGTTGAAGATGCGTCCCAATGTTCCTTGGCCAACTGGCATGCTGATAGCATGGCCAGTATCTACTACTTCGGTGCCGCGCACGAGGCCGTCCGTAGACGACATCGCGACGGCGCGAACCACGTTATCGCCAAGGTGCAACGCGACTTCCAACGTCAAGTGGATGTCGATTTCACCTTGGTGGTCAATGCGCAGGGCGTTGTTGATAGCCGGCAGTTGACCGTCTTCGAAGCGGACGTCGACCACCGGACCCGTGACCTGCACGACATATCCTTTGCTCACGTAGTTCCCTCCTGTTCTCGTTTAGCTTAGGGCATTCGCTCCGCCGACGATTTCCGCAATCTGCGTCGTAATCGCCGCTTGGCGAGCACGGTTGAGCGAAAGCGTATAGTCAGCGATGATGTCCTTCGCATTTTCGGTTGCATTACCCATTGCAGTCATCCGCGCGGCGTGCTCGGAGGCTTTCGCGTCGAGAACCGCTTGGTAGACCAACGTTTCTGCGTAACGAGGTAAAAGTGCGGCCATGACCGCGTCCTCGTCGGGTTCGAACTCGTATTGATGACGCGGGCCTGTTTGCTCGTCTGTCAAACTATCGAGCGGCAACACTTTCTTGACGACCGCCCGCTGCGACACCGCGTTGATAAATTCGTTGTAAATGAAGTACAGTTCATCGAACTCTTCGCGCTCGTACGACTGCACCATCTCCTCCGCGAGATTGCGGATGGAGCTATAGGTCGGCGAGTCGTCCAAATCGATGACTTCCGCACCGATAGGGTAGTCACGATGTTTGAAGAAATCTCTTCCCCGCTTGCCGACGGCGAAAATCGTGAACGCCGACTTGTCTTTTTTACCGAACTCCTGCATCGCGGCGCGGACTACTTGCGCGTTGTACGGGCCAGCAAGTCCCCTGTCGGCCGTGATGACCAAGTAGCCCGTCCGTTTGACCGGACGCGACGCCAACAGAGGGTGCTTCACGTGGCGGGCCGATGCAGAAACGTTCGCCAACATGTCTTGTAACTTAGCCAAGTAAGGTTTGGACTGCTGAACTGCGTCCTGAACGCGACGCAATTTCGCAGCCGCGACCATCTCCATGGCCTTCGTGATTTGAGATGTATTCTGAACGCTGCGAATGCGGCGTTTAATTTCACGCGTATTTTGCGGCAATGCCTTTCACCACCCATCGTCTCTCAGGATTTGGCCGCGCAATCAAGAACCAACACTGTGGGCGGTTTACGCCACAAACGTCGCCTTAAACTTCGCGACTGCTTCCTTGAGAAGTGCAACCGTGTCATCTTCGAGCGTCGTGCGTTCTTGCATCTGCTGGAAGATTTGCGGATACTCGCGGTCGATGAACGCCAACCACTCGCGCTCGAACTTGAGTACTGCCTCAAGCGGAACATCGTCCAAGTAGCCGTTGATACCCGTCCACAGCGATGCAACCTGACGGTCGAACGTCAGCGGCTGATACTGCGGCTGCTTCAGAAGTTCCGTCATGCGCGCGCCGCGCTTGAGGGTGTCTTGTGTGGCCTTGTCGAGATCGCTACCGAACTGCGTGAACGCTTGAAGTTCGCGATACTGCGCCAAGTCGAGTTTCAACGTACCAGCGACCTTCTTCATCGCCTTCGTCTGCGCCGAGCTACCGACACGAGAAACGGAGCTACCGACGTTGACAGCCGGACGGACACCCGCGAAGAACAAATCGGATTCCAAGAAGACCTGACCGTCCGTGATGGAGATGACGTTCGTCGGAATGTACGCCGAGATGTCACCCGCTTGCGTCTCGATGAACGGCAATGCCGTCAAGGAGCCTGCGCCATTTTCGTCGTTCAACTTCGCCGCGCGTTCGAGCAGGCGAGAGTGCAGATAGAAGACGTCACCAGGATATGCCTCGCGGCCTGGCGGACGGCGCAGCAGCAAGGACATTTCGCGGTATGCTGCAGCGTGCTTGGTCAAATCGTCATACACGACGAGGGCGTGCCCGCCGTTGTAGAGGTAATGCTCTGCCATCGCGCAACCTGCGTACGGAGCCAGGTACAGAAGCGGTGCTGCTTCAGAAGCGCTCGCCGCAACGACGATGGTATATTCGAGGGCACCGTGGCGGCGCAGCGTCTCCACAACCTGTGCGATGGTGGATTGCTTTTGGCCGATGGCGACGTACACACAAATGACGCCTTTGCCCTTTTGGTTGATGATGGTGTCCAGCGCAATTGCCGTCTTACCGGTTTGCCGGTCACCAATGATCAGTTCGCGCTGCCCACGACCAATTGGCACCATCGAATCGATAGCCTTAATCCCCGTCTCAAGTGGCTCGTGGACTGACTTACGAACGATGACACCTGGTGCTGGCGATTCAACAGGACGGTAGGTGTCCGTCTGAATCGGGCCGTTGTTGTCAAGAGGTTGTCCGAGGGCGTTGACGACGCGACCCAACAGTGCGTCGCCGACAGGAACCTGGACCAAGCGCCCTGTACGACGAACCTGCTCGCCTTCCTGAATTCCCGTCACCGAACCCAAGACGACGACACCAACGTTGTCTTCTTCGAGGTTCAGCGTCATGCCGTAGCCGCCGTTCTCAAACTCGACCAACTCACCAGCCATGACATTGTCAAGACCGTGAAGACGGGCGATACCGTCACCGACCGACAGGACAATACCGGTATCGTTCACTTGAATCTGCGCGTCAAACTGCTCAATTTGCTGTTTGATCAGCGCACTGATTTCATCCGGCCGAATACTCAACGTGTTCCCTCCTTGCGAGCGTTACCGAGGACGAGCCGACTCCGAAACTGACGAAGCTGATTTTGCGTCGTGGCGTCGAGCACGCGGTTGCCGACCTGAATCCGATACCCCGCGAGGAGTGCCGGGTTGATGCGGACGACCGGGTGAATCTCTTTGCCATACGATTGCGACAACCGTGCGACAATCGCCTCTGTTTGCGCCTCGGAGAGCGGCTGTGCCGCCTCGATTTCTACTTCAAGCCGACCCTTCAACTCGTCGACTAATTCGTGATACCGTTCTGCGATGGCCGACACGTAACTACCACGTTGCCGTTCCAGCAAAAGGGCGATGAAGTTGCGCAGGTCTGAACGTAGCTCACCTGCGAACAGTTTATCTATGGTTGAAAGCTTCATTTCCTGCGTAAGAACCGGATTGGCCAACAGCGCCTTGAGTTCAGCCGAAGCCGCGAGCGCGCGCCCCAGTTCACCGAGTTGCGCATCCAGCGCGTCGGTCACATCGTGCGCCTTGGCGTATGCCAGCAAACCGCGAGCGTATCGATTAATTACTGCCCCGCTTAACATACGAGCTCACCCAGGCGTTTTTCCGCCTCGGCTACCATCTCGTTGTGCACCTCAGCCGTGACGTGGTCACGCAACAGTTTCGAAGTCAGTTCGACTGTCAACTCTGCGACGCGTTGTGTCACTGCCGCAAGGGCCTCGTCGCGCTCACGCGCGATGGCAGCGCGGTTCTCTTCGAGGATCCGTGAAACTTCTTCTTCCGCTTTTTGAATGATCTCCCGAGCCTGTTCGTCAGCGCGGACACGGGCTGCATCGAGAATATTTTTAGCTTCTTTGCGCGCTTCATCGAGTAACCGTTTCTGTTCAGACAACAGCTTTGCAGCTTCCTCGCGGCTCTGCTCAGCATCTGTAATCTGCGATTCAACGTGTTTGCGACGCTGCTCCAACATATTGGCGAGCGGTCTAAACGCAAAGCGTTGGATGATGAAGAAGACAATCAAGAAACTAATGATGGAGAAAATAAACGTCCCTAACTGGAAGACGCCCCCCATTTCGCGCCACTCCCTTCTACTATGGAATCGCGTTCGGACGCTAATCGATAGCGTAGTGCCGCCTCTCGCGGCACTCGGTCAACGCAATCGAATTAAAGTTTGCCGGCTGTAAACAGGATGATGATACCGAACGCCAGCGCGATAACCGGGAAAGCCTCGACAAGCGCGACACCAAGCAATGCACTTGCAAAAATCGAACCACGAGCTTCTGGTTGACGAGCTACGCCTTCGACGTACTTGCTCATAACCAAACCGTCACCAACACCGGAACCAACGGCTGCAAGACCCAAAAGCAGCGCAACCGCAACATCATAAATCGCTTGTACCATTTGTGCCATAGGTTGAAATCCTCCTCAATGGTTCACTCGTTCACTCGAGATTAGTGATTTGCGTGGCCTTCAAACGACTTGTTGCCAATGTACAGGCACATCAGAATCGAGAAGACGTACGCCTGAATCGTTGCCACAAAGCCGCTGTACAACAGCCACAGGACAATCAGCGGAAGCTGCCACGGCAGCCAATGGAACGCAAATGGCGCCTTCAGCATGATACCCAACAGGGCCTCACCCGCAAAAATGTTGCCGTAAAGTCGCATACCGTGCGTCAACGGGTTGGTAATTTCCTCGATGACGGCGAGCGGCGACGGCGAGTAGAAGTGCTTGAACCACTGCTTTGGATGGCGCAATCCGCGCGCGTGGCTGATTACCCACACCATCACAGCGATACCGAGCGCCATACTCATGCTCGATGTCGGCGAGTCGAAGAGTTCGACGTCACCATTCGATCCAGCCAAGTCGGACGGCTTCAGACCCCACACATGTGCGTGCACACCAAAGTGGACGGAAATCGTCATAATGAGCCCCAACCAGTTGGCGATAAACAAGAACAAGAGCATGGTAAACGCAAGTGGGAGGACAAACCTCACCGATTGCTCCGTCGGCATGGTCTCACGGGCCATGTTGGTCGTGAACTCAGCCGCCCATTCCATCAGGTTTTGCAATCCGCGGGGACGTCGCATATCCATGCGCGCAACAGCGATGCGCAACAGGATGAACATGACCAGACCAGTGAAGAATATCGTGGCAATCACGGTAAAATTGGTCTGCCAAATGGTCCCCGCAAATAACGTGGGGAATGCTGGCACTATCTCACCTACTTCTCTTTGGTATTGTCACTCGGGTTCATGGCATAACTGTACAGTCCGACAAAGACGAAGACGAAACCAAGTAGGTACCCGATGAGTGCTGTGTACGGATTAAACACAGCACGGAATTTCAGGGAAATCACCATAATCGCAGCAATGAGGATGAGACGTGTAAACATCCCCACCATTCCTGAAGCAAACAGCGCAGCCCCCTGCGTGTCGCGATTGTGATGACCCTGGCGGATCATGCTGAACACCACATAAAAGCCGCCGACTTCCCCAAGAAGCAGCCCGTTCAACGCTACCCGCCAGTCGGCTAGGATAACCCAGCCGAGTACAGTCAGGCCGATGAACACCAGCCAAGATATTGTGATTGTACGAAGCCGTTTGTTCAATCGGTCTACACTCATGGTTTGTCTCCTAGAATCTGTTTGGCGAGGACTGCGAGTCCCGATCCACCCACGACGACACCCACAATGGCCCCAACAACCGTCAGCCAGACATGGTGCAGCTGGTGCGCAAAGTGAACTCCAAGCAGAGTAAATACCACAATGCAAACAGCCAGCTGTAGTGTTGCACCGGAGTAAACTGCAAACGTTTTCCACGGATTTTGGTTACTTAACCGGGATTTCTCCGACTTAGGACGCTGTTCGTTCTCGAACGCGCACACCACCTAGTACAGGATGAAGAGAGGGCATCAGATGAATGAGTTATTCATCGCGGTGTTGGCTATCCAAGCAAATTCACCACCACATTCACATCCTACCCATTTACAATAAAAGGTAATCCGTGAATGTCGAGTATTTCCAGAAACGCCTGCGCTAGCTCATTCGTTTCGTAGTATGAAACACCTGTTCTTAATGGTGAAATGCCATAACCCTCGCCTATAGTACACTAGGGTAAATTCCTATGTCAACGAATGCGGGCTTGACATTCCAAGTTTCTAGATTCCATTTAGCACTTGTTCATAAAACGTTCGCGAATCTGCTTCAAATTGGTTGAGCTCTGCGCAGGCAAGTCACCGTGGGCAACCTATGCCCGAAACAGTCTATCACTCTCTTGATAGCGAAACGGCGCAGGGGCTTCCCCTCTGCCAAAGTGGTGAAGAATCGCCTGAACAATCCGATCCGACGCCCGCCCATCCCCATAAGGGTTCTTGCGACCAGCCATATCGTCGTACGCAGCGGAGTCGGTCAACAACCGGTTGGCCTCAGCCACAATGGTCGCTTCATCGGTTCCGACGAGTTTCAAGGTCCCCGCCTCAATCCCCTCCGGACGCTCCGTCGTATCCCGCAGCACGAGCACCGGTACGCCCAGCGACGGCGCCTCTTCCTGGATCCCGCCGGAGTCAGTGAGAATCAAGGTCGCTCTCGCCATGAAATTGTGGTTGTCCACAATTCCGAGCGGATCGAGCAAATGAATGCGCGGATGCCCGTCGAGAATGGTGAAGACGGTATCGCGTACAGTCGGGTTGAGATGGACGGGATAGACGAGCTCTACATCCTCGTGCGCCTCGACAATTTGTCTCGCGGCGCGGCAGATCTGGGCCAGTTTCTCCCCCCAGTTCTCGCGGCGGTGCGACGTCATATAAATCATCCGGCTTCCTTGTGGAAACGCATCGAGAACCGGATGATGATAGGTTTCTTTGACGGTCGTGCGCATCGCGTCAATCGCCGTATTCCCCGTCACGAAAATGGCCTGCTTTGCCCGCCCTTCATTGAGCAAATTTTGAGCTGACAGGTCTGTCGGGGCAAAGAAGAGATCGCACAGGACGTCCGCCAACTGGCGGTTCATCTCCTCGGGGAACGGCGAGTACTTGTTGTACGTCCGCAGCCCTGCCTCCACGTGGCCGATGGCAATTTGCTGATAAAACGCCGCCAGCGCTGCCGCAAAGGTCGTCGTCGTATCGCCGTGCACCAGCACCACGTCCGGCTTGTGCTCTGCCAATGCCGAATCCAAACCGGTTAATGCCTTGGTCGTGATTTTCGCCAAGCTCTGGTGTGGCTCCATGATGTCCAAATCGACGTCCGGCTGAACGCCAAACACCTCGAGCACCTGATCTAGCATCTCCCGGTGCTGTGCAGTCACACAGACAATGGATTCAATCTCCGGATGCGCGTCGAGCGCGCGCACCAGCGGCGCCATCTTCACCGCTTCCGGTCTCGTTCCAAACACAGTCATCACGCGCAAAGGCGTTGAACTCAAAGTGGCTCCTCCTCAAACTGACAACTTAACTGGTGGCCTGGTGTGGCCAGGCGCGAGGTCGGCTTGTCGCCGGCGGTGACGCCGACAGCCGAGTGGCCGGGCTGCTGCCGAATGGCCGGCCGGGCTACTGCCGAGTGGCGAATGCGGCTATGGCCGCGTCGCGGTGCAGGCAGGCGCCACCGGGCGTTGGCGCGTTGGCGCGCTGCGAAGCCCGAGCGGCCGATTCAGTCGATTCAGCCGACCGATGAGCGCCACCCGGCGCTGGGCCATCCGGCGCCGGCGATTACTTCGTGCCAAACAGCCTGTCCCCTGCGTCACCGAGGCCAGGGACGATATAGCCGTGATCGTTCAGGTACTCGTCAATCGCCGCCGTGTAAATGTCGACGTCCTCGTGATCAGCCTGAACGGTACGAATGCCCTCCGGCACCGCGACCAGACACATCAACTTCGGCTGCTTTGCGCCTCGCGCTTTGACGGCGGTGAGGGCGGCCGAGGCTGATCCGCCCGTGGCCAACATCGGATCGACCACGATAACATCCCGCTCCTCGACATTTGGCGGCAACTTGCAGTAGTACTCGACTGGCTTTAGCGTCTCTGGATCACGATACAACCCAACATGCCCGACTTTCGCATTCGGAATCAGGTTGAGAATGCCATCGAGCATCCCGAGTCCTGCGCGCAGCACTGGCACGAGTGCCAGCGTCTTCCCGGCAATCACCTTCGTGCGCGCCGTGGCGACCGGCGTTTCGACGTCCGTCTCAGCGAGCGGCAGATTGCGGGTGATTTCGTACGCCATCAGCATCGACACTTCCTGCACCAATGCGCGAAATTCTTTGGTGCCCGTGTCCTTGTTTCGAATATATGTGAGCTTGTGTTGAATCAATGGATGGTCCAGCACATGGACTTGTCCCAAGAGGCGACGCTCCTTTTGTGGTCATTTACCGTTATTATAGCAAATCGACCGATCCTGCGATTCAAGTTCGCGCAGAATTTAGGAACGGATTGTGGCAGGTGTGGGTGTGGGGGCGGCTGGACAGCGGAATAAGGCACAAATTCTGCCCTATTTCCGCATTTCTTTCTATCCGGCGGACTTTAGGACATGAATTTTGTCTTAAACCCTCAAGAGCCGCCGGTTTAACCCCAAAAATCCGCAAATAGAGCAAATTTCGTGCCTTATCTCGGCCTCAAAGCCCACCATTGTCTTATTAAGACACGCAGCTGCGTGCCGCCGGGTTCCCGCTGAGCAGGGGCCGGGCAGGTTCAGCGGATGCGCGTGCCGCCGGCCACCGTAAGCCGCCCCAAGGCGGATGCTCGACCGACCGCTCGCGGCAGCGGCGGCGGCCGCGGCACAGCCCCGGCACCGCGCAGCAAAGCCACCAGCCACCAGCCGCCCGCCCTCACCGCCCCATCCGGGATGGCGAAGGCTGGCGGGGCGAGCCGGGCCACGGCTGGCTTATTCGATGTAGCTCAGTGCGTCGTAGAGCGGGAAGCGGGCGGTGAGCGCCTGGACTTTCGCGCTGGCGGCGTGGCGGACGGCGTCTGAGAAGTCGCTCGAGAGGACGAGGTGGAAAATTTCCGCTATCTCCGCCATCGCCTCTTCGTCCATGCCGCGGGTGGTCACGGCTGGCGTGCCAATGCGGATGCCGCTGGTGACCATGGGGCTGGCGGGATCGAACGGGATAGCGTTTTTGTTGACGGTGACGCCGACTTCGTCGAGCCGGTGCTCGGCCTCTTTGCCGGTGAGGTTGAAGTTGCGGACGTCGATGAGAATCAGGTGGTTGTCCGTGCCACCGGAGATGAGCTGAAAGCCCTTGTCGCTGAGCGCCGTCGCCAATGCCTGCGCGTTGTTCACGATTTGGCGCGAGTAATCCTTGAACTCAGGCTTGAGGGCTTCGCCGAACGCGACAGCTTTGGCCGCGATGACGTGCATCAACGGGCCGCCTTGGATGCCTGGGAAGATGGCCTTGTCAATTTGCTTCGCAAATTCGGCCTTGCAGAGGATGAGACCGCCGCGAGGACCGCGCAACGTCTTGTGCGTCGTCGAGGTGACGAAATCGGCGTACGGGATCGGAGAAGGATGCAGGCCCGTGGCGACGAGACCGGCGATGTGGGCCATGTCGACCATGAGGTATGCGCCCACTTCGTCGGCGATGGCGCGCATGCGTTCGAAGTCGATGAAACGCGGGTAGGCGCTGGCGCCGGCGACGATGATTTTCGGTCGGTGCTCTTTTGCGACAGCGTGTACTTCATCGTAGTCAATCCTGTGCGTCTCTGCGTCGACGCCATAGGAGACAAACTCGTACAGTTGGCCCGAGAAGTTCACCGGACTACCGTGCGTGAGGTGCCCACCGTGAGCCAAGTTCATACCCAACACCTTGTCGCCAGGTTTCAGGACGCTGAAATAGACCGCCATGTTCGCCTGGGCGCCCGAGTGCGGTTGGACGTTGGCGTGTTCGGCGCCGAACAGCGCTTTTACGCGGTCGCGCGCGATGTTCTCGACGACGTCCACATACTCACAGCCGCCATAGTACCGGCGTCCCGGATACCCTTCGGCATACTTGTTGGTCAGCACGGAGCCCAGCGCGGCCAAAACCGATTCGCTGACAAAGTTCTCCGAGGCAATCAGTTCAATTTTATCTTGTTGTCGATGAAGTTCTTGCTCCATCGCGATGGCTACGTCGTGATCGAAATCGGATAAGTTCATGTTCCGGTGTCCTCTCCTTTTTCTCGGCGATAACGCCCTGTCAACACATCCCTACGGATTCGCGATGAATTGACAATTCCCTGCCGCGGCTAACCCCAGTTGTAAAAGTTTTCTGGGAATGACGAGTCACACGCCCTGCAGGCGTTGTCGCGCCGTCTCCACGTCGTAAACCGCGCGAGCACCGCCAATCAACGGCGGCCGTGTGCGCGCCATTGTGACGTGCGCGGCGCCAAGTTCCCGCGTGCGGCCACGCACTGGAACCACCACAGGTTTGAGGTGCATGCCGATGAACGTGTCGCCGATGTCAATTCCCGCGTCCGCTTGCACCGCACGAACGAGACAAGCGTCCTCAAGGCGGAAATACGCCGTCGCCGCGACGGCGCCTCCCGCACCCGGCACCGGGACAGCGGAGACCTCCTCCAAGTTGCGCGCGACAGCCGTACTACGTGAGACGACAAGGGCGCGGTTCAGGTGCTCGCAACATTGAAACGCGACCGTCAAACCAAGTTCAGTTGCCCAGGCCAACACCGTATCGACGATGGCCTCCCCGACTGCGAGCGATGTCGCCGTGCCAATGCGCTGACCTTGGACTTCACTGGACGACGCGCCAACGACCACCATCTGCCCCGGACGAAGGTTCGCAGCAGCCTGCAAGTCGTCCAGGAGACCGCGAAGTGTGTGCGAAACGCCCGAGAGCAAATCGGCCACCGACGTCCCCACCCCGTTCGCCACTGCAGATGCACCATCGACCGCGCCAGCGGCGCCCGAGGTAAGGTCGGCGCTCATTGGGGCAGACCCAGTTGAAATCGGTTCATCACATGTGTTGTCCATGTCGTACCGCCCACTTTCGTTTTCATCCATACATTACATTCATACATTCTCAAAACGAATTGCTAGCGACCATTGAAACGCGTGGCGAAATGCGGCAGCGGTGCACCATCCCGTGGGTAGCGATCCCACCCACCACCAACGCCGCTACACTATGTCAACGGCCCTGTTCCTCTGCTAGCTTGCGAATTAATTGTTCTACGACGGAATTGAGTGCATCGGCGCAGGCCTCGTAGACTTCGGCTGGTCCACCAAACGGATCCGGCACATCCCCCGCCGCACCACCCTCAACGAACTCGCGAAGCGTGTAGGTCTTCCCTGCAGCCCCCGGGAATTCGCGCAGCAAATCCGCTTTATGCGAGGTCGTCATTGTAAAAATAAAATCGGCGTCGGAGATGAGCGACGGACTCACCGGTTTCGAGTTGTGCTGCGGGACCACCACGTGACGGCGGATCAAGGCATCTGTCGCAAGTGGCGTCATCGGTTGTCCCGGCACCGCGTAAATCCCCGCTGAATCAATGGTGGCGTCCAGCCCATGGATTGCGGCATGGTGTCGCGCCAAAGCCGCAGCCATGGGACTGCGGCATGTATTTCCCGTACAAACGAACAGAATCTGCATGAATCGTCTCACCTATATTCCTGAGCCGTGCCACAAGGCCGAGACGACTGGTCATGGCTCGAATCTTTTCTGTCACTCTTGCTCTTCAGTATATCCCTGCGGTTTTTATCCATGCAATCGATGCGCCCCACGCACCATCCATTCGATTGGATATCCTCAGTGGTTACCTACATCAAAAACTTGACCCCACAGCCAATCAACACGACGGCGCCGAGAATCTCCCCGTACCGCCCAACAGATTGACTGAACTTCTTGCCGATGAACAAGCCAACACCACACATCAGCATACTCACGAACCCAAACGAAAACGCCGATACCACACCATATGTAGCACTGCGAAGCCCAAGGCTGAATCCGACAGACAACGCGTCCAATGAGACACTTGCCGAGAACAACGCCATCGCCACGGCATTCCCCATCGCCTTGGGCGTCTCTTCCTTGCCAAAGAGACTCGTATAGAGCATGTGGACACCTAAGCCCATCAATAGAAGCGCGCCGAACCAGTGGGCGTATTGACCGAGATAATAGCCGACCAGATTGCCAAACGCGAGGCCCGCAAACGTCAAAATGACGTGAAATACACCAATGGAGAAACACAGCTGCAGCGCCGTCTTTCGGTCGATATTACTCAGCCCAACGCCAATCGACAGCGAGAGCGCATCCATACCCAAGGCGAACGACATTAGGAGAATTTCAATCATGGTCTGGAGATGATTCACGCCGTGGCTCCCCCTCTACTCAACTAAATCCATATCTATGCGCTCGTCCACGCACTCATGAGCGGGAAAGAGACGAGCGTCTCGATAGGAAATTTCCATATTCATGCATAAGTGCGGACCACTTGATAAACGCTTCTCCTATGTAAATTCATTTCACGGCTACATGCCCATTTGCTGGATGAACTGAACAAACTGTTTACCACTCGCAGCGGACAACGTCCATATCAACATGACGAAGGAGGCCCTTTCCGTGCATTCACACGTGCGCACACTGTCTATCAGCGCCCTCGTCGCCGGCGCCATCGCGCTTTTGCCCGGTTGCGGGCAAACGGGGCACACGACGAACAGCGCCCTGCCCATCGTCAACGACACCGCTTCATTTGCGGGCCTTCCCGGGACAACCGGGCAGCCCGCTCCCGCTTCATACCCACTCGGCATCGTCCAAGTACGGCGTGCAGACGTGATCGATAAACAGACCGTGAAGGTGGTCGTTCAGCCCGCGCAGGCCGGGGCGACTGGAGAAAGCGTGATCGATCTCGCCAGCCCCGACGGCCTTCTCAACTACATCACCGCACAATTCCCCGAGGATGTGGTGCGCCGCGTCGTCGTTTTGCGCCAGGATGGAACGGTCGTCCTGGACACAAGCGTCTCGACAAAGGGCGAGGTCTCCGAGTCTGTCAATGCCTCCGCGGCGACGTTCTCCCTCGGCCAGCGCATCCAAGCGCCACCGCCCGGCGTCACGATAGACCACAAACTGACACCGAAAGCGGCCATCAACGCCGCGCCAGAGGACAAGGCGGACGCGGTCGTGACTGTCGCCTCCGACCTCGAAGGCACCCCGTTCGTTTGGGGACACAATGAGGACCGGGGCGAACTCGGCTTTGACAGCAGCAACTTCGTCGCCTATGTCTACCACCACGCCCTTGGTTATCAAATGAGTGGCAACGCCAATGTGCAGCAAGACACGGTCGGAGTCACCGTCCCGAAGTGGGACATGCGCAAAGGAGACCTGCTCATCTTCGGCAACGGACAGCACGTTGGCATCTATCTCGGCAACGACGAGATGATTCAATGCGGCGGCGGACTCGGCAAGGTGGGCGTCGTCTCCCTCGGCCCCGACAGCGAGTGGGGCAAACACCTAACTGCCGTTCGGAGAATGTACTGATCTTAGGGCGCCTGACCGGGCAAAACCCCGGCCAGGCGGATGGGTGGATTTTCGTTTCCCACCAACAATCTGCCTCTCCAATTTGTAACGGAAATAGAGTAGGATAGAGTGGCAAGTAGACTCGGATTACGTTACGAAGCAAAGGGGGTTACTTATGGTAGGCAATCGGAAATCGGTTACAGTTCTCGGCATCGCGACCTGTTGCATAGCCGTCCTGGTCGGTTGCTCCGAACATCCCGCAGCGGCGCCGGCGGGATCCACCGCGAACACGACAGCGGCCAATGCCACAGCGACGGCCAATTCGACCGCACAAGCGGCGTCCATCGCGACAAACGATACCACGACGCCGACGCAAAAAATTGTGCCAACGACAGAGCCACCACTTACCTCTGACGAGATTTACTACGGTGGCAGTTCCTCGTCCGTAACGTCGACCACGGCTTCGTCCACCTCATCCGCGACTACCAGTTCTAGCGCAAGTACCGCTAGCACAGGAAGCAGCGTATCGAGCAGTACGCAAGCGGAATCCGGCGCGACCACTGGCGCAACGAGTCCCTCCGAAAGCACCGGGACCAGCAGCAATGAGACATCAACGGGCGCGACGGGGACAGATAACAGCAGCGGACAAGTCGATTCCGGCGGGGCAAGTACGACACCCAGTGGGGGAACGAGTACGGGCACCTCTGGCACAAGTAGTACTGGGAAGCCAGACGATGGGGCGAGCACGGGTGGACAGACGACCAGCCCTTCATCGAGTTCCACGGGTAGCACGGGCAGTGGAACGAGCGCGGGTAGCAGCGGATTGAGCACCGGGAGTTCGTCGGGCAACACGGGGCACACGTCGAGATCGGCATCAGGAAACAGCGGGGCAAGCGGCAGCGCACAATAATCTGCCAGCCCCGCTTCGGTTCAATTCATCCTGTGTAACCATTTAGCGGTCGAGCGTCGTCGAATGCTCGCCACCCATCCAATCTGCCTGAATTCGCTCCATGGTCTTACCACTGGTCTCCGGGACTGCTTTGTGCATAAACACCGCCATGACGATACAAAATGCGGCGAACACCCAAAACGTCCATGTGCCACCGATGGCTTGTAACAGAATCGGGAAAAATTGCGCGACCAAGTACGTCGCAAACCAAAGTGCAAACGAGGCAATCGCCATCGTCCTGCCGCGAATCTTCGTCGGATAAATTTCCGAGAGCACAATCCAGACGCCGCCGCCCCATGACAACTCGTAAGCGATGGTGTGTAAGAACACCAAGGATAAAACGAGCCAAGTAAGCATGTGCGGCATGCTGAACGCAATCCCCAATATCACGAGAAACACGGCCATGGCCCAGCCATTCCACACCAACAGGCGTTTGCGTCCTGCCCTGTCGACAATCAGCATCAGAACGATGACAAAGAGCACCTTGATAGCGCCAATCCAAACGGTGTCGTAAAAGGATGCATTGGTTCCAGCACCGGCTGCCTTGAAAATCATCGGCGCGTAATAGCCAACTGCGTTTGTCCCTGTGAATTGCTGAAATATGGCCAAAAGGACCCCAATCAGTAGCGCCTTGCGAATCCCAGGGCTAAACAACTCTTTGAAAAATGAGTCTTTGACATCCGCGATGGAACCTCGAATTTCGGCCAATTCCGCAGTGGCTTTTTCCTGGCCATTGACGCGGTACAAAATGTCGAACGCCTGGTTGTACTTTTCGCGTGTGGCGAGGTACCTTGGGCTTTCGGGAACAAAGAAAAGCAGGCAGAAGAAAATGACACCTGGGATGACGCCCATCCCAAACATCCAGCGCCAGCCCGTGGTTTGATTCCAAGCGGTAGCGTGTGTGCTGACAATGGCTGCGTTTACAAAGTAGACAATAAAAATGCCTGTCACAATCGCCAACTGATTTGACCCGACTAACCGACCACGAATCTTTGGCGGCGCAATTTCCGCGATGTACAGCGGGGACAACAGCGAAGCAAGCCCGATCCCGACACCTCCGCAAAACCGGCCAATGACCAACATCGCTACACTGTTCGCAAACGCCGTCAACAGGCTGCACAGAACGAACGTCAAGCCGGCTATCATGAGCGTCTTCTTACGTCCCAGCGTATCGCCCAAGTAACCGGCGATGAGCACGCCAAGCATCGCACCCAGGTCAATACTGCTCGAGACAAGTCCGGTCACGGCGGCGCTCATGTGAAACTCCGACTGCAAAAAGCCATTGGCGCCAGAGATGACACCCGTGTCATAACCAAACAACAGACCACCCAGTGACGCGATAATGACCACAACGGTGACGTACCCGACACCAGATTTGGCCGCATCCGCTTGCTCCTGCAATGTCGTATTTGCATTGCCCACTCTAGTCACCTTCTCGACGAGGATAATTCCACACTTCACATTCACATCGAGTACGAGGAAACGGTGCTACACCATGTACACCAAATCAATTAAAACGCTTTCATTTCACCATTAGATAAAATCATCCAGCAGGAGACCACGAACATCCGCCAATGTCTACGCAGCTCGCCCCGGATATGTGCAGTGACGCAACACGCCTCCCTTCCACTTATCACATTGTAAAGCGATTTCATTGATTCATTAACAGAATATTATGTTGTGATAAATCATATGTCAATGTTATTTTTAACAGTAAGAGGTCAGTTTCGAGGTGGTGCGGTCGATCTCCGGATGACAATATCCCCTTCCAACACAATCCGCCTCGGCATCTCGCGCAGCCCTTCGATTCTTTCTAGCAACATTTGCGTACCAAGCGAACCGAAGCTGTAGGTAGGCTGAATCGCCGATGTAAACGACGAGTCGATTGCCGCCAGGTAGTCAGAATTCCCAAAGCCCACAATACTCATATCATCCGGCACGCAAAGGCCGAATTCCTTGAGCCGGTTGACCGAATGCGCGTACTGAAACATATTGGCTACAAAGAGCGCCGTCGGCGGTTCCGCCAACTGCAATAACTCGTCAATGAACGTGGGTTCAATATCCCGTGTCATGACGGAGTACTTCACCAACTCATCCGATCTCGCCACTCCGTGCGCCGCCAAAGCCTGAAAGTAACCTTCCACGCGCTCCCGGCTCGTCCGGTTGTTCGGTGCGCCAGTGACGACGCCAATTCGGCGGTGCCCCAGTTCAATTAGGTGCTCGACCAAAGCCTTTGAGGTGCCGACAATATCGCTTTTCACCACGTCCACTTGGACGCCTTCCACTTCCCTGTCAATCAAGACGTACGGAATGCCTTCCTTGTCCAATAACGCCAAATTCGCCCGCGACTCGTCGCCAACAGGCGCGATGAGGACGCCGTCGGCGTGAAATTCAATGCACATCTGAATATACTGCTGTTCCTTATTCAGATTTTCATCCGTATTGGCCAAAAACACCCGGTAACCTTGTTTTTTCGCGACATCTTCCATACCCCGCGCGATAAACGTAAAAAACGGATTCGTGATATCCGGAATAATCAATACCAATGTACTAATTTCGTGCTGGATAACCTGTTTGGTGTACCCCTTCGGGACGTAATTAACCTCTTCCATGGCCCGCAGGACCTTCTTGCGGGTGGATTCCTTGACGGCTCCATTCCCACTGATAATGCGGGATACCGTCATCACTGAAACCCCCGCTCGCCTCGCCACATCAGCCATCGTTGCCATGGAGTCACCACCCTGTGTTCATTGTTCAAGCAAAACAAGCAGTTTGATTTTAACACGCAGTCCCGAGAAGTCGTGTACAACAGCGAAAGTACAACGCATAAAATTTCACGTAGCTGCTATGCCGTTCACCAAAGAACATGACATTCCTATCAGCGTTAATGTTATTTATAACATATTGACACCGCCGCGAGAAAGCGAATACATTTTATGTATTGAATGCTACCTAAGCTTGGATTCAAAAGAAAATCGCATCCGTTTCGCCACGTAGACCTTTCAACAGGCCTTGTTTAAATTTATGTTATATTTCACATTAGGAGGTGCATTTAGCACCGCGTCTATCCTCACCCCATGACGCGGCATGGATAATGGCTGTCATCACGTTTAGTGGCAAATCGAGACGTCCAGAGAAACGAGGAATCGACGATGTGTGCAGCAAAGATACTGCGGATACACGACCACGATAACGTTGGCGTCGTCACCGAATCTATTTCAAAAGGCGACGTCGTGACGTTTTCCGATGAAATCTTACAAGCGACAGAAGATATTCTGCGCGGGCACAAAATTGCGTTGGTGGACATCCCAGAGGGGACGAACATCGTCAAATACGGGTACCCAATTGGCCACGCGACCCAATACATCGCCAAGGGCGAATGGGTTCACACCCATAACGTCCAGACCAATCTGAGCGGAAAGACGGACTACGCGTACCATCCGGTCAAACCGATTGCGACGCCACAGAAATCTGATTTGCCTACCTCGTTTGAAGGGTACGTCCGTCCAAACGGCGAGGTCGGCATTCGAAATGAAATTTGGATTCTAAACACGGTCGGTTGCGTCAACAAAGCTGCAGAAGCGTTGGCACGGATGGCAGATTCCGAACTTCGGGGCGATGGCGTTGACGGTGTCTACCACTTTGCCCACCCGTACGGCTGTTCCCAACTGGGCGACGATTTAACGTACACGCAAAAAGCCCTGGCTGGACTCGCGCGCCACCCCAACGCAGCAGGTGTCCTCATTCTAGGGCTTGGGTGCGAGAACAACCGCATTTCGTCATTTCGCCCCTTCCTTCAAGATGTCCCCGAAGAAAAGCTCAGATTCCTGGCACTCCAGGACGTCGACGACGAATTCGAAGAAGGCATGCGACTACTTCGAGAACTAGCAGACTACGCCCGCACCTTCCAACGTCAGCGCGTGCCTGTCGCGCGGTTGAAAGTTGGGTTGAAATGTGGCGGATCGGACGGATTCTCCGGCATCACAGCGAATCCCCTGGTAGGCCGCGTCTCCGACATCCTCGTCGCAAATGGGGGTACCACGCTCCTGACCGAAGTGCCGGAGATGTTCGGCGCAGAAACCATCCTGATGAACCGCGCGATAAACGACACGGTCTTTCAGAATGTCGTATCACTCATCAACGACTTTAAAGACTACTATACCCGGCACGGCCAGGTCATTTACGAAAACCCGTCACCGGGCAACAAAGACGGTGGCATCACGACACTGGAAGAAAAATCGCTCGGCTGTACACAGAAAGGCGGCACGGCAAGCGTGGTCGATGTCCTGCCCTATGGAACACGGGCGACGACACCTGGACTCAATCTCGTGCAAGCGCCCGGAAACGATATGGTTTCCGTCACCGCATTAGTCGCAGCAGGCGCTCATATCGTGCTATTTACAACTGGACGCGGAACGCCGATGGGCGCGGCGGTTCCAACCGTGAAAATCTCTACCAACACGCCGCTGTACGAGCGAAAGAAAAATTGGATAGATTTTAACGCCGGTACCCTTCTTACAGGCGACGACATGGACACTTTAGCGGCCGAGTTGTATCGGCGCGTCGTGGACATTGCCTCGGGAATAGTGCAAACCCGAAATGAGCGAAATGGGTTCCGTGAAATTGCCATCTTTAAGGATGGCGTCACATTGTGATCACGATGGGACAACAGCGCACGGTAACTTGCACGTCGCATCCCTTGGCGTCCGGCGCACAAGTTCTTCGCCAATCCGCAAAATGGGGGACCCGCTATGCAATTATCTGTACAACTCGACGCGTCACACCGAAGCGTTAAATTTCCAGAGCGAATCATTCAAATTGGCGAGGGAAATTTCCTGCGCGGCTTTGTGGACTGGATGATTCACCAATTGAATAAACAAGGGTTATATGAAGGCAGTGTCGTCGTCGTCGCACCGCGACCGAGCGGCGCGACGAATATTGCACGCCTAAATGCCCAGGATGGCCTGTTCACCGTTTGCCTGCGCGGTATCCACCAGGGTATCAACATCGACGACCGGGAAATCGTGTCTTCCATCCGTCGCGGCATTGATCCCCACCAGGATTGGAGCGAATTCTTGCGCTGTGCGGAGAATCCGACTATCGACATCCTGGTGTCCAACACCACCGAATCCGGCATTCAATACGTCCAGGAAGACTACCAGATGGGCCAGCCGCTGATGTCATTTCCGGGAAAATTGACGGCCTATTTACACCACCGCTACACATTCTTCCAGGGCGCTGCAGCGGCGGGAATGACCATTGTGCCCTGCGAGTTAATCGAGGACAACGGTGAGAAACTTCGGGAAATTGTCTTGCGCCACGCAGCCGACTGGGGGCTTCCCACCACGTTCCAAGATTGGATCCGCCAGCACAACCACTTTTGCAATACACTAGTCGATAGAATCGTCACGGGTTTTCCGAAGGGCACCAGCGGTCAAGAGCTACTGGACAGCCTGGGTTATCGTGATGAACTCGTCACCGTCGGCGAACCGTATCATCTGTGGGCCATTGAGGCGGATGATAGACTTGCGCAAGCTTGGCCATTTGAGAAAATCGGTCTCAACGTTCGGTATGTAGCCGACGTGACCCCCTATCGCGTACAAAAGGTCCGAATTCTAAACGGCGCACACACCGCCATGGCGGCGCTAGGACTCTTGGCTGGACTGTCTAGCGTACGAGAGGTCGTCATCCACCCCGTGTTCGGCCCATTTATACACGGCCTACTTTTCGGGGAAGTTGTACCCACTTTAGCCGACCACGTAGACAGCGAGGACCAGTTGGAGGAATTTGCGAATGCTGTCATGGAGCGATTCGCCAATCCATATATTCACCACGAATTGACGTCACTGACGCTCAATGGTTTATCGAAAATCCGCGTGCGCCTGTTACCGACGCTAAACGATTACTACGCGCGCTACGGTCGGGCGCCACGCTGTTTGTCAGCAGCGCTCGCTGGACAACTGCTGTTCTATCGGAACGCGGATAACCCGCTGAAGCGCTGGCCGATTCAGGACGATAGCGCATGGGTCTCGACCCTCGAAGACATTTGGGCCAAGGAATCAACAGTCGGCCTGGAGGAAACCGTTGCGGCACTACTTCGCCATCCCCAACTATGGGGCCAAGATTTGACGCAATTAGACGGATTACACGCGCAGATGGTAGCGTTTATCCGCCGCGTGCGACAGAACGGCGTGGTAACGGCGCTGCAATCCGTCGCAGAGGTTTTGTGAGATGCTGGAAGAATGGGAGGACATCCATGATGCGTGCATTTTTAGATGAGCATTTTTTACTGTCTAACGAAACTGCGATTGCGCTATACGAATCCTTTGCCAAGGATATGCCAATCATTGATTATCACTGCCACATCAGCCCACAACAAATCTACGAGAATCATCAATTCAAAAACATCACCGAAATTTGGTTGGGCGGCGACCATTACAAGTGGCGCTTGATGCGCGCGAATGGTGTAGACGAATCGTTGATTACCGGCGACGCCGACGATTATGAGAAGTTTCTCGCGTGGGCAAGAACCGTCCCCATGACCCTTGGCAATCCACTGTACCATTGGTCGCACCTCGAGTTGCAGCGCTTCTTTGGCATCACCGCCCTGCTTGACGAGACGACCGCACCAGAGATCTGGCAACGCACCAACGAATTGTTGGCTACAGAGGACTACAGAGTCCGCAACCTGATTACCAAGTTCAACGTACAAGTCATCTGTACCACCGACGATCCAACGGATACACTGGAATATCATCTAAAACTAAAAGCAGATGACACATTTCCCGTGAAGGTCATCCCTGCTTTTCGCCCTGACAAGGCTTTAGAAGTCCGTCGAGATACGTTTGTCCCCTGGATAAAACAACTCGAACAGGCTATCGGCGCGCCCATCTCCGACTATCGAGCGCTGCTCGACGCCATCACCGCTCGTGCCGAATACTTTCATGAAGTCGGCTGTCGCGCATCCGATCACGCGCTCGACACGGTACCGTACACCCCCACAACCCTGGACGAAGCCGCGCGCATTTTCGACAAAGCGCTCAAAGGTGAAGACATCAGCCTTGTGGAGGATCACAAGTACAAGACGTACACCATGGTGTTTCTCGGGAAGCTGTACGCTCGACTGGGCTGGGTGATGCAGCTACATATGCATGCAGCCCGAAATAATAACACGCGCATGTTTCAACGACTTGGTCCAGACACAGGCTTTGATTCTATGTATGACGGCCAATTGGCAGCGCCATTATGCCAGTTGCTAAATGAACTGGAGATGACGGACTCCCTGCCAAAAACCATCCTCTATTCCCTAAATCCAAAGGATTTCCCTGTGCTCGCGGCCCTTCTCGGGAGTTTCCAAGGCGGCGGCATCCCGGGCAAACTGCAACTCGGCGCTGCCTGGTGGTTTAACGATACAAAGGAAGGCATGCTGCGCCAAATGCAAGCCCTGGCGGATGTCGGTCTACTCAGCCAGTTTGTCGGCATGCTGACAGACTCGCGCAGCTTCATGTCCTACCCGCGCCACGAGTACTTCCGGCGGTTATTATGCAATCTATTGGGCGAATGGGTGGAAAAGGGAGAGGCGCCGAACGATATGGCGTTACTCGGGAAAATGGTCCAGGCCATTTGTTATGACAATGCAAAGAACTACTTCTCGTTCACGTAACAGCCGTCAAACGCAGCACATGCACAAAATGCCCTCGAAACGACCTGCGCACATGCGTGGGTGTTCGAGGGCATGGTTTTAAGCGGACAGCCACCGCGTTGTTTCACCAAAAATCATCACTCGCCGAACCAGTCGTTATGCAGAGCGATGCCCCGCGTCATGGTTTCCTTGTGTCGACTCCTGAAGGGCGTCACGATGAACAGCTTTCTCCATCACGGAGTTGCCAACCAACATGCCAATCCCAACGACCAGCAAAAGAACAATACCCACAACTAAAAGTCCAACCATGTAGTTCAACCTCCGTGCCCTTGATGAATTCCTCTTTGCACTGGCTATTCTGGCTATTATAGACCGGTCAACGGGAAAACTCATGGAATGAAGGCGCTATCACTAGACTTGTCGCAGTTTGTTCTCAGTTGCTTCTCACTTCCGACACATTTGCGGAAATAAAAGGGGCTCATTATTATGTGCTGGGGGCAGGCGAATCACGCCTACACCCGCAACACGCGGCCTCCAGAGGCCTTTTGAAGTCGGTTCATCACGGCAGTCCCTAGCCCGCGCGCTGGATTGACGCCATAGATGAGGATATCGGTGGCGCCGGCGTGATCGAACTCGCGCAACAGGCGATACAGATGTTTCGCCAGCGCTTCGTCATACGCCTCATGGCACAGTGGGCGCGCAAGGTCACGCGCGACGGGCAACTCGTAACGACTGAGAAAATCGTCCGGCGCAACGATGGCCGCGCGCAATTCGTGATCTACTTCGTCGTCGAGCAGCAATTCGAGCATCGCCCGGTAAATCTCCTCCGGTTGGCCCCACCAGACATGTACCCGCGCATCTGGCGCATAGTGACGGTATTTCATGCCCGGTGCGAGCGCTGGCGCGTCGAGATCGATCAAGTGCGCATCGTAAACCACGGGCAAATCGATGACATCGGCTATCATCTCTTGGGTAATTCCGCCGGGCCGCAGAATCAACGCGCGCTCCTCCTCGACGAGCAGCACCGTGGACTCGACGCCAATGCCACAGGGTCCCGCGTCGACTAGTCCATCAATGACTTCGCCAAGGTCCTCCGCCACGGCATCTGCCGTCGTCGGGCTCGGCCGCCCCGAGGTGTTCGCGCTCGGAGCCGCAATCGGTACGTCACTCAGGCGAATCAGCGTACGCGCGATAGTGTGGTCCGGCATTCGCACCCCGACCAAATCGGTCCCGGGATGCACTGCAGGCGCAATGGCATCGCCCACAGGAAAAAGGAGCGTTAGCGGCCCCGGCCAAAACGCGTCCATCAACTGTTTATGTGCCCTGCTTGGTTCATAGTCTGATGGCAGGACAGAAGCGAGTTGCGTTTCATCTGCAATGTGGACGATTAAAGGGTTGTCGGCAGGTCGCTGTTTCGCGCGAAAAATTTTTAAGACCGCGGCTTCATCTAGCGCGCTTGCACCAAGTCCGTACACAGTCTCCGTCGGAAAAGCCACGAGCTTGCCACCCTGCAACAAGGAAGCCGCTTGCGAGAGCGCCGCCCGATTGTGTCCGTCGTCATCACCCAAAGTCCACCGTTGCATTTGACACACCTCACAAAATTCTAGTTTCATCACCGTATCACAGCATCCCACAAGATACGAAATCCCGCAAATGAGCCCCGGCGAACATGCATCACTTGCCAAGCAAATGCTTCAACGCCTTAATGGCCGATTCCCCGTAATCCTCGCTCGCCAAGCGAACCTGTACCGTTTGTTTTTTTCCATCCGCACCAGGCACCTGAATGGTTTCGAGGGGCGGCAAATCAGGAAATGATCCGGTGTTCGGCACTGCGTCACCCTCTGCAACGTCAATGAAACAAAGCGGCGGGTACAGCACACACCACCAATTCGCGCCCTGACCTTTACCAATCGTGATTCGAAGTGCCTCGTAATTACCGGCTGGATACACGCGATTACCGTAGATCTTCGTGGGGAACGGTACCTTGCCGACGTCCGTGTGAATCGGTTCATCGACCCCGTGCGCATGTTCGACCTGGGTGGCCGTCGCTTGAATTTGTTGAATGTGATTGAGGACGATTTGCCGTGCCTGTGTCGAGTTTTTCGCGCCAGATACCCAAGAACCGACTTGCTCGACGACCGCATCGCGGATTTCCAGCTTCAACTTCTGATCTGCTGGGCTATCGCTGTTCGCGATAATCCGAAGACGGAGCGCTTCTTTTGGAATCGGCGCGTCGTGTGGTGTCGCCACGTTTTGATACACGACGTCCTTTGCTTCTGCTGCCGCAGGCTTGTGCAACAACATCCGCCCGCCACCGACGACCACAGCCACTATCCCAACAAAAGCTACAAACCGTCTTGAAATCCGCATCCGGAATCCCTCCTACCGTATCTAGCAACATTCTAGCCAGACATTAGTAGGTTTAAACCGGATTACTAGATTTTTCGTAGCGATAGATTGACGGGGCAAAAACTATGGCTTTTTCCCCGGTCAATCAACCCATCCAAAACGATCACCGCCCCGCGTCACGGCCACCACGCGATGGACACCTCGCACATCGCGATGAAGGGACACCGTAAAAGACTGCCACGCGCTGTGGGCGCGGAACAATTCCGCCACTGCCTCCGCCTGCCCCATCCCAACCTCTAAAAAGAGTCCGGCAGGCGCACCCGCTCGTCCGAGTAGCGTAGGTGGTAGCGCTGCGAATCGCCGATAAAAATCGAGGCCATCCGCGCCACCGTCGAGCGCTAGATGGGGCTCGTACAGACGCACACTCGTCTCCAGTTCGTCAATCTCACCACGGGGGATGTACGGCGGGTTGCTGACAATCACGTCGAATGCGTAACCAGCCTGCCCCTGTTGCTGGATGTACGCAAAGCCATCCCCTTGCACCACATCCACCGCCGCGTTCAAGCGGCTACAATTTTCCCGCGTTAGATTCACCGCATCAGCGGAGATATCCACCGCCGTCACCACGGATGCAGGGCATTCAAGTTGAAGCGTGATAGAAATACAACCCGTGCCAGGGCCAATTTCAACCACGCGAATCGGCGATGTCAGGGCGCTCGCATCCGAGTCGGTTTGCGACTGAATCCAATTCAAAACCGTCTCCACCAACGTTTCCGTATCCGGACGCGGAATTAAAGCACCAGGGCGCGCCCGAAAGACCCGCCCGTAAAAATACGTATAACCCAGTATGTAAGCGAGTGGCTCACCGTCTATGCGCCGGCGAACCAACCCGTCAACCACGTCGATTACGGAATTTGGCACAGTTTCTGGCAAATGCTGCAGCAAGGCGAGCTTAGTCCAGTCCATAGCGGCGCAGACCAATTGCTCTGCCTCCGTGCGCGTCTGATGCGCCAACTCGTCAGCAGGCCAATCGCGGTATGCCGCACTGGTACCGAGCCGCTGCGCCACCTGTTTCACCAGCTGGGCAAATGTGATAGATAGCTCCATTTACGCCTCCGCAGCCTGTTCCAACATCGACGCCCGCTCCGCCACGACGAGGCCGTGGATGATTTCGTCGAGATCTCCGGCAAGGACCTGCTCCAGCTTGTGGAGGGTCATCCCGATGCGGTGGTCAGTGACCCGACTTTGCGGAAAGTTATAGGTGCGAATCCGCTCGCTCCGATCCCCCGTACCCACCTGGTTTTTCCGGGACGCAGCCTGTTCCTCCTGTTGTTCGCGCTGATACTTTTCGAACAGCCGCGCACGCAGGACTTTCATCGCCTTTTCCCGGTTCTTAATCTGCGATTTCTCATCCTGACAGGAGACCACAATCCCAGTCGGTAGGTGCGTGATACGGACAGCCGATTGCGTCGTGTTGACACTCTGCCCACCCGGTCCCGTCGAGCAGAACGTGTCGATGCGGATGTCCTTCTCCTGCACCTCGACTTCGACCTCTTCGACCTCTGGCAGCACAGCGACGGTTGCGGTCGACGTGTGAATACGCCCACCGGACTCCGTCACTGGAACGCGTTGAACGCGATGTGTCCCACTTTCAAACTTCAGTTTGCTAAACGCACCTTGCCCCTGAATGGACAACGTCACTTCGCGGAAGCCACCCATATCGGTATAATGCGCGTCAATCATCTGCGTCTTCCAGCCTTGATCTTCCGCATACCGCGTGTACATGCGCAAAAGCGTTCCGGCAAACAACGCGGCTTCCTCCCCGCCGGCCGCCGCCCGAATCTCGACAAAGACGTTTTTGTCGTCGTTCGGATCTTTCGGCAACAAGAGAATCTGAAGTTTGTTCTGCAAGTTGTCGATCTCGCCCTGCAACTGTTCAACCTCGGCGCGAACAAACTCCTTCATCTCGTCGTCCAACTTCTCCTGCAGCATCTCCTTGGCCTCCGCGAGCTGCTGCTGCGCCGCCTTGAGTGCCCGGTACGTCTCGACCGTCTCTTGCAAATCCGACTGCTCCTTGGCATAGGTGCGGAGTTGGTTCGGGTCGCTGACTACAGCCGGATCACACAAGAATTGACTCAACTGGTCATAGCGATTCTCCATCGACGCCAATCGTTCAAACACGACACTCACCTCCAACCTCGCTGGGTCTTACAGGATATAAAAAAGCCAAAGTTGGTTACCCGACACGTACAAAAGCCACCCGAACGGGCGACCATCGGTTCCAACGATGGCTTATATGGCACGATGGGTTCCCGTGTGCAGGAACACTGCCACAAGAACCCAAAGCGCACCGACTAGAAGAAGCTGTGTTCAAGCACTTATTGTGCTTTCATCCCGTACTTCTTGTTAAACCTGTCAACACGACCGCCTGCATCGATGAGCTTTTGCTTACCGGTATAGAACGGATGGCACTTCGAGCAGATTTCCACGCGAAGAGACTCTTTCACGGAGCCTGTCTCAAACGTGTTGCCACATGCGCAGGTTACAGTCACTGTATGGTAATGCGGATGGATATCCGATTTCATGTCTGTTCACCGCCCTTCGAGCATTTAAACACTGCCGTTGATTATAACACAGATTTGTTCCATTGTCACGGGGCCCCGTGTGTGCAAGAAAACTTTTTTAAATTGTACAGAACGCTGCGCAATCTTACAGGAAATCATTGTCGATTCCTTATGAATTGGAAGCCCCTACAGCAGCGGTGCCACTCGGCTTTTTCTCGCGGTGCAGCGACAAGCTGTCGAGGAACTCCTGGTTCGTCTTATAGTGACGGAATTTGCGGAGGAACATCTCGGTGAATTCTTGATTGTCACCCATCGATTTGCGGATAGCCCACATCTTCTCGAGCTCGTCTTTGGTTAGCAAGGCTTCTTCTCTGCGCGTGCCGGAGCGACGAATGTCGAGCGCTGGAAAGACGCGCTTCTCAGCGAGCTTGCGGTCGAGGTGAAGTTCCATGTTCCCGGTTCCTTTGAATTCCTCATAAATGACATCGTCCATTCGCGATCCGGTCTCAATGAGCGCCGTCGCGAGGATAGTCAAGCTGCCGCCTTCCTCCACATTGCGCGCCGAGCCAAAGAATCGCTTAGGCCGGTGAAATGCTGCAGGGTCAATACCACCGGAAAGCGTACGCCCGCTTGGTGGAACGACGAGGTTGTAGGCGCGCGCGAGCCGCGTAATACTGTCCATCAAAATGATGACGTTTTGACCGTGCTCAACCAGACGAAGTGCGCGCTCCAAGACCAGTTCTGCCACCTTGATGTGGTTTTCCGGCAACTCATCAAAGGTCGAAGCGACAACCTCACCGGTGACCGAGCGCTGCATGTCTGTGACTTCCTCTGGGCGTTCGTCAATCAGGAGTACGAATAGATGGGCTTCCGGGTAGTTTTCCGCGATGCTGTTGGCAATCTCTTTGAGAAGAAGCGTCTTACCAGCTTTGGGCGGTGCAACAATCAATCCGCGTTGACCAAAGCCGACTGGTGTGAACAAGTCAATCAACCGGGTTGCGATGTGTTCTGGTGTGGTTTCCATGCGGATGCGCTCGGTTGGAAACAGCGGAGTCAATGCTGGGAAGTGTACGCGTTCTGCAGCAACCTCTGGGCTGTATCCATTCACAGCTTCCACGTGGAGCAGGCCAAAGTACCGTTCGTTTTCCTTCGGCGGCCGTACTTTACCGGAGACGAGGTCGCCTGTGCGCAGGTCAAAGCGGCGAATCTGCGACGCGGCAACGTAGATGTCCTCCTGGCTCGGCAAGTAGCCTACCGGCCGCAGGAATCCATAGCCGTCCTGCATAATTTCGAGTACGCCCTCAGCAAACATCAAACCGTCTTTTTCTGCTTGCGCCTTCAAAATGGCGAAGATGAGTTCGCGTTTTTTCATCGTCCCGTAATATGGGATTTGATATTCCTTTGCAAACTTATAAAGTTCGGTTAGTTTCTTTTCTTCCAGTTCACGAATGTCCAAATTTGTCCCTCTTTCTTCTCCGCCATACACAAACTGCGGTGTGGGTCACGCGCATTTCGCGCGATAAAAGCAAATAAAATTGTAGTCACGCCTCCGTGGCTGACTTTCGCATTCAGAAGTTACCGTTTGGCATAACACCGTCCAATTCACACGGAAGGAAACGAAGGTGGAGAGGATAGTGATCTCTTTTTATCCGGTGTCGAGGAGAGCAATACATGCCATGTGAATCAATGGAATAGGGTGACACAGCGGATGATAAGCATAGTATAGACCCGTTCTACCCAATTCTACAAGCGGGGAAGCTGTACAAGTTTCAGGTGCCCTGACGAGCCGCCGATTGGCGGCCTAGTCACAGCGTTTGAAGTCCTGAGGTCATCTCTTTTGTAATGTACTCCAATCAGCCAAGAAACGTTCAATTCCTCTATCTGTCAGCGGATGCTTAATCATCTGGTCTAACACGTCAAATGGCACGGCGGCAATATGTGCGCCCGCCTTTGCCGCCTGTGTCACGTGGCTGGGATGGCGGATACTCGACGCAATCACCTCGGTATCGATGTCGTGTGTGCGAAAAACCTGTACGATGTCCGCAATCAACGCGACCCCGTCGAGGCTGATATCGTCGAGCCGCCCGAGGAACGGACTGACGTATCGCGCGCCCGCCTGTGCGGCCAACAACGCCTGATTGACGCTGAACACCAAGGTCACATTGGTGTGGATTCCGAGATTCGCCAGCTGGTAGACCGCCTTGAGCCCCTCTGTCGTCATGGGAACCTGAATCACGATGTTGTGGTCGAGGTCAGCGAGAGACAACGCCTCTCTCACCATGCCATCCGCGTCCAAACTCACCACTTCGGCGCTGGTCGGGCCGTCCACCAGCGGCACAATCTGCTGAAGCACCTCGATGTAATCGCGACCTGCCTTTGCCACGAGGCTCGGGTTCGTGGTGACGCCTCTGAGAATCCCCATTTGGGCAGCCTGACGAATGTCTTCGACGTGTATCGTGTCGAGAAACAACTTCATTACAGTCACTCCTCATGCAGTCATTTCTCATCGCAGTCACCTGACCCAACAGCCCGTGTCATCATTCGTACCGTCGCAGACCTCTGCAGCCGAACGCGCAGACTCGCCTTAAGATTGCAACTGATCTTTTACTGCCTGTCGCAACTCATCTATATCAAACGGCTTGGTGAAATGCGCGAGCGCGCCCATCTCCATCGCCTCTTGAATCAAATCGAGTTCACCGTAAGCCGTCATCATAATCACTTTTGTGTCTAACTCGAGTTTGCGAATGTTTCTCAAGATCTCCAGTCCGTCCATCCCTGGAATCTTCATATCCAGCAAAATCAAATCCGGGTGTTCTCGCTGCACAATGTCTAACGCTGTCGTACCATTGGGCGCTTGAAAAATCTCATAGCCTTCTCGCTGTAAAACTTCCTGTAAGAGTACTCGAATCCCAAACTGGTCATCAACTACCAAGACTTTATACGACACACAAACACCTCTTCTTGACATACCACTCTATCTGCAAGAGGAGAGTTCGGCATGTCCGACAGAGAATCCTTCGTGTCTCCTAGGAAGTTTTCAGCGGAAGTTTTCAGCGTTCCGACTGATATGCGACGCTGGCCGCGATAAATTCACGGAACAGCGGTTGCGCGCGATTCGGGCGCGACGTGAATTCTGGGTGGAATTGCACGCCAACATACCAGCGATGGTTTGGAACCTCGACAATCTCCACGAGGCGGCCATCCGGTGAGGTGCCCGTAATCACGAGGCCATTCTCTTCCAACTTGGCCCGGAATTCATTATTGAATTCATAGCGGTGGCGGTGGCGTTCGGAAACCCAATCCGCTTGATAAGCGGCGGCTGCCAAAGAACCCTCGCGCAACCGGCAAGGGTACGCGCCTAGACGCATCGTGCCACCCTTGTCCTCAATATCTTGCTGCTCCGGCAATAAATCGATGACGGGATACGGCGTCTGCGGATCAATTTCACTGGTATGCGCGCCGTCCATTCCAGCTACGTGCCTAGCGTACTCAATCACGGCGATTTGCATTCCCAAACAAATGCCGAAATACGGGATATTGCGTTCACGCGCGTATTGCGCTGCGACAATCTTCCCTTCAATCCCTCTGTCTCCGAATCCACCTGGTACCAAAATCCCGTCAACGCCAGCCAACAACTTGTCCACATTCAACTGTGTGACCTCTTCTGCATGGACCCAACGGATATTGACGTGCGCATCGTTCTCATAACCGCCGTGATTCAGTGCCGCAATGACGCTGGCATAGGCGTCTGGCAGCGCGACATACTTACCGACGACGGCAATCGTCACCTCGCGGTGCAGAGACTTGACGCGGTTGACCATCGCAATCCACTCGTCGAGGTCTGGTGCCGGTGCCTCAATGCCAAAGTGACGCAATACAATATCGTCCAGCCCTTGGTCGCGCAGCATCAACGGCACTTCATAAAGGACGTCGGCATCGCGCGCTTCAACGACGGAATCTTCATCCGTATCGCAGAACAAGGCGATTTTTTTCTTGACGTCGTCAGCCAGTGGCACCTCTGTCCGACAGACAATCACATTCGGGCTGATGCCAATGCTGCGCAGGGATGCGACACTGTGCTGTGTCGGCTTCGTTTTGACTTCTCCGGCCATCCGCAAATACGGAATCAACGTCACGTGGATGTAGAGAACGTTGTTGCGACCAACCTCACCCTTCATCTCGCGAATCGCTTCGAGGAATGGTTGGCTTTCGATGTCACCGACCGTGCCGCCAATCTCGGTGATCACAATATCGGTATCCGGTTTTGCAGCCTGCATAATCCGTTCTTTGATTTCGTTGGTGACGTGAGGGATGACTTGCACCGTGCCGCCAAGGTAGTCACCGCGGCGTTCCTTGGAGATGACCGACCAGTAAATACGGCCACTGGTGACGTTGTTCGCCTGACTCAAATTGTTGTCAATAAATCGCTCATAATGCCCTAAATCCAGGTCCGTTTCGGCGCCGTCGTCGGTCACAAACACCTCGCCGTGCTGATATGGACTCATTGTACCTGGGTCGACATTGATATATGGATCAAACTTTTGAATCGTGACGTTGAGGCCTCGATTTTTTAACAATCGCCCCAAGGATGCGGCCGTAATTCCTTTTCCAAGCCCGGACACGACACCGCCCGTCACGAAAATATATTTCGTGCTCATGAACCACTGCCCCTTCCATGTATTTGCAAGACACCGAACCACACACAAAAACTGCGCCCTGGTCACACCCAGAACGCAGTCAAGACGACTGAGTTATCCGTTAGTCTTCCTCTTCCGCTTGGTCCTCATCGTCTTCATCATACAACTCGTCTTCCTCGAACTCTTCGTCGTCGTCCGACAATGCATCATCGTCGTCATCCGCGCCCGAATCGAAGTCAATTTCATCGTCGGCGGCCGGTACGTCAAAGTCTGACTCGTCGGCATCCACCGGTTCGACGTCCTCGTACTCATCATCCAAATCGTCGTCATCGTCACTGAAGGCATCGCCGGACTTGCGGATGAATTTCTTCCCGCTGAGCCGTTCGGCTACCTTGTCAGTTGGATACCAACGGTTCAGCCCCCACACGTTCTGACCAATACAGATGAAGCGACCATCGACGTTGATCTCTGTGTAGACCCGGGCAATCACGTCGTTGAACTGCTCCTCCGTGAGATTGCGCAACTCTTGGATTTCCTTCATGATATCGCGAAAATAAAGCGGCTCTTTCTTTGCCTTGAGGATCTCGTAGGCAAGCTCCACTAACGGCATTTGTTGGATCTCATGATCCGACCGCGTCAAGGTGACAGCCATTCACACCCGTCCCTTCTACACCTCGTAGCAAATACATGGATTATAGCATACGCTGCAAGACAGTGTCATGCATTTCCTGAGTTTGGCTCGGCAACAGAAAAAACTTCCGTCACCTATGTCAGCATACCCATAGTTTTACCGATTTTAACCTAACCGCAAAGTCCGCGTGAACACAATCTATGGCGCATGTATCTACGCTCTACAGGACCCACACGAAAAAGAACATTCGGTCCCACCACAACGAGTATACAGATTACTTACTCTCCACGGAACTCCGGCGATCTCTTCTCGATAAACGCTCGCATGCCCTCCTGCTTGTCCACCGTCGCGCTGACGAGGCCAAACAATGTCGCCTCCAGGGACTGACCGCGCTGGAGATCTACCTCCATCCCGTCGTGCACCGCCCGCTTGACATACTGCAAAGCGAGTGGAGCCATCCGATGCAGCCCCTGTGCATAAGCCAAGCCCGTCTCGAGCAACGCATCATCGGGTACGACCTGCGTGACCAAACCGTACGACAACGCAGTGGCGGCGTCAATCCGCGAACCGGATAACATCATGTGCAACGCCCGACCGACTCCAATGATTCGCGGCAGCCGCTGACTACCTCCGAAGCCTGGCAGGACGCCAAGTTGTACCTCCGGCTGCCCAAACTGCGCAGTTTCTGCACAAATACGCACATCACACGCCAACGCCAACTCCAGGCCGCCGCCCAACGCAAAGCCATGAACGAGCGCAATCGTCGGCTGTGGTAGATTTGCGAGCGCACTAAAGACCCGCTGCCCCATCCGTGCAAATTGTTCCGCTTGTTGCGCATTCATCTCCTGGAGCAAAGCGATATCCGCTCCAACACTAAACGCGTCGCCTTCACCGCGCAGAAGAATGGTCCGAATGTCCCTGCGGCCGGACAACACCGCAATGTGCATGCCAAGCTCCGACAATACGTCGCGATTGAGCACGTTTCGTTGTTGCGGTCGGTTGAGGGTAAGAATCGCCGTCTGATTCTCGAACTGCAGCTGAACAAAATTCTCTTGTGCCAAAGTGAGTCCTCCCATCGTCGCCCGGTGCATCCGACAGGAACGGGCTGTGGTTGTGTGGTTCATGTTACGCAAGCAAGTTTCAACATATGCACAATAGGTTATTCGGCCGCAGGCGCGATCGACATCGCCAACAGTTCCACCACGTCGTACGTTTGAATCTCTTCTTCCTTCCCGTGCGCCTTCGTACCGTCGTTCATCATCGTCATACAATACGGGCAAGCAGTGCCAATCACCGTGGCGCCCGTGCGAATCGCCTGTTCGGCCCGCAGGACATTAATGCGGGTTCCTGTCTCCTCTTTGAACATCCCGCCGCCACCCGCGCCACAACACATGCTCTTGTTGTGATGCCGTTCCATTTCGACCAGTTTGACGCCGGGAATCGCCTGTAAAATCAGACGCGGAGCGTCGTATATGCCGTTGTAGCGCCCAAGATAGCAAGAGTCGTGGTAGGTGACCGTCTGATTGAGTGCAACCGTCGGCTGAAGACGCCCTTGTTGCAGCAACTGCACGGCGAACTCCGTGGCGTGATAGACCTCCGCCTCAAATCCAAAGTCCGGGTACTCATTTTTAAACGTGTTATACGCATGCGGATCGGTCGTGATAATCTTCTTGACGCCATACTGGCGGAACGTCTCGATATTGCGCTCGACAAACTCTTGATACAAAAACTCGTTGCCAAGCCGCCTCGCGGAGTCGCCGTCGCTCTCCTCTTCCTCCGCCAAAATCGCGAAATCCACGCCAGCCGCCAGAAGAATTTTGGCGAATGCCTGGGCAATTTTCTGACCGCGCTGATCGAACGAGGCCGCCGTACCGACAAAGAACAGGTACTCCGCCTGACCATCGACCTCCGCCATCGTCTTGACCGGCAGTTCTCCTACCCACTTCGCCCGATCCCGCCGGCTAATCCCCCACTCATTCGACTGCCGCTCCAAGTTTTGGAACACCTTGTTGACCTCTGGCGAAGCCTTGCCTTCTGTCAACACCAGGTAGCGGCGCAAATCAATGATGTCCTGGACGTGCTCATTCGCGACAGGGCAGGCTTCTTCACAAGCGCGGCACGTCGTGCAAGCCCACACCTCTTCTTCTGTGAAGACACCTTCAAACAGTGGTTGCGACGACAACGTCTCCGCGCCAGCCGCCATCTGTGCCAATAGCCCAGGCCCCTCGGCCGTGATGGTATCTTTCATCTTCAGGATGACATTTCGCGGCGACAGCGGTTTGCCGCTGAGCGTAGCCGGGCAATTGATATGACAGCGACCACATTCCGTACAGGCGTAACCGTCCAACAGTTGCTTCCACGTGAATTGGTGAATCTGCCCGACACCAAACTCCTCGACTTGCTCATCTTCCAAATCCAGTTTACGCAATTTACCAGGAGCGTCATAGCGTCGGAAATACCAGTTCGCCATCGCGCCCATCATGTGCGAATGTTTCGATCTCGGGATGACATAGAGAAACGCCGTCAGACACAGGACGTGCACCCAAAAGGCGATTTCAGCCACAATGGTGAGCACACCTGCAGATGTCCCTTGAAACCCGTGCGCAATACCGTTGAGCACGGGTGACGCGTTGCCCGGGAACACGCCGCGTTCTGCCATCTCCGCACCTGTTGCGACGAAATACGTCACCACCAGCATGGTGATAAGGCCTAAAATCAATCCCGCCTCAAGTGTCGGTTCAGTCCGCATCGGACGAATGATATACCGGCGAAATGCCGCCACGATGATTGCGGCAATTACAAATAGCGAGAACATTTCCTGCATGAAGAGATACCAAGCCATACCCGCCCACGGAAAGTGCCAACCGCTCACGTGATAGACGAGAAAATCCAAATCGCCAAAGACGAGCACTAGAAAGCCCCAGAAAATAAACAGGTGACCAATGCCGGAGGGCTCTGCAATCACCTTTTTCTGCAGAAGCACGTTGGTGATAAAACTCCAAATACGCGCCCCGTGCCGTCCCGTACGCGCGTTATCCTCCTGTGCGACACGAAGGAATTTGTAACGGTCCACCACCGCCGTAGCAAACAAAAATACGCCGGTTCCAAACACGAGAATAAATAGAATGAGTTGAATCGCAAATCGCATCGGGATGCCTCCTCGCACACTCAGGTCACGCGGTCAACGCTCACTCCCGACCAACCGGTCGGTATACTGTGAATCATAACACAACTGTCGAGGAAAAGAACCCTTCTCGCCACGAAAATGTAGGCGCTTACGCATGGGCCTATGTTCCTACGCCGACAAATGCGGCGACTTCACCGGCGACGCGCCACAACCGGGCAACATTTGTGGGAGCATTTGGGGCGGCATTTTGAGCAGCATTTGGCACCTCATCTAGCACCGATTATAATGGCCGAAGGCACTCCGGACGCAGCAACTTTGGAGGGATACTATGAACGAACCGCTCGTCACCGTCCTGATTCCTGCTTACAACCGGGAACAGTATGTTGGCCAAGCCATCGAAAGCATTCAACGGCAAACGCTGCAAGACTTTGTTTGCATCGTGATAGATGACGGATCCACTGACCATACTCGTGACGTCGTAGAGACGTATCGCAAACTCGACCGGCGCATTCAGTGCCTCGCGCTGCCCGAAAACCGCGGCCTCGGCCAAGCGCTGCAGGCGGGCCTAGACGCCGTGCGCACGCGTTACTTTACCATCCTCGACAGCGACGATTGGTATGCACCGCAAACGCTGGAAACCTGCCTGACGGCCATCGAGGCGGCCTCCGCCGACGTCTCCCTCGTCTGTGGCAACGCCGTCATCTGGCACGAACATCCAGACGGCCAGTTAATTCAGCAGGCGCAACAGCCAGGACGCGCATTTGACAATCAATACGATTTCATCCTCTACGGTCCCACCCTCGTCCCACGATTTTTGCGTACCTCGACGGTACGCGAGGTCGGTGGATTCGAGCGGGATCCCATTACTGACGGCCGCATGGCCGAAGACCGTCTGCTGCTGCTAAAGCTCATCCACATCAGCCGCTTTATTTACGTCAACGACGATCTGTACAATATACGCGTTCACGCGGACAACATGACCAAACCGGAAACCCGCGACAAGTTCATCGAGGTGAAACGATACATCTTCACGCGGATGCTCAAAGAGTGGGGAGACGAATACGAACCCGAGTTCTACATCCACCCGGAGGGCTGGCTGGACATCAAGGCCCTGATACCCAAGCGATAACAGATAACATTTATTCGAGGGGCTTGTGGGGATGAATGGACCTCGCTGCGCGCGGGCGCGTCATGGGCGTTTGCGGCGCTTCGTGTGCCCGTCGTGCTGCGGCAGATCAGCAGACTTCCGGACAATCTGCCTCGCTCGCTGATACAGCATCGCACCATATTGACCCGCCATGTGGCTTGTCCAATCCCCGGTGTCTGTCGGCGACGCATCGGCAAACTCCCGCATGACCTCTTCGCGCATCGCCTCCATCAGGGTTCGAATGAAGCGCGCTTCCTGCTCTCGCACATCCACGGCTATCACCTATCCTCGATTTTGAATTGGCGCCGAGGACAACAGCTGCTTATGCGCCAGGCACACCTTTATTATTCTGTCCAACCGTGGAGTAAACAGTCCATTGAGTCGCGAAACACCGGGTATCCTGGGTATAGGAGGAGGAATTGGCAATTGGGCTGCGGTGAGTGCGGGCTGTGAGTAGCGCAAATGCGGTCACCGCGTGGATTGCGGGTGCGGTAGGCACTGCAGGTACCCAAGTGATGGGGCGGGGATGGGAACGCCCGCCGGGATCGAGCCAGCGATGGCGCATGTCTTAATAAGACAGATCAACTGAAAAGCCGCCGGTTAAGACACAAAAAATGCCTTATTCGCGGCCCAGACGTCATTTTCCGTTGGTTTTGTGGGGCATAAGACAAATTTCATGCGCTAAACGGGCTAATTCTCCGCACATCCCGACAATAAGGCACTTTTCGTGCGCTATCCTGTCTCCAGCCAGCCAGCCGGACATTCATCCGACACTCGGAGCGCTGCCTGCGGTCGATCCCGCTCGATCCCGCTCGATCCCGCTCGATCCCGCTCGATCCCGCCGATGCCCCGCAGCCGCACCGCCCGATCCCGCCGGCCCCACAAGCCACCCTGCTGCCGAAGCGCCGCACCTCGCCGCCGTCCCCGGCGGCAGGTGCTCGCCCTGCCTTTGACGCCCTACCGGGCGTCAAAGGCTGACTTACGCCTCAAACGTGAGCTCAAGCGCGACGTCGCTCTCCTCGCCCGCCATCTGCATGGCGTAGACCAAGGTAGCGTGACCGCCGTTTGGCCCGACGTCTACGTGCAGGCTCGTCGTCGTGGTCGAAATGGACACCGACTGCGGCCCCATCGCCATGTGCGACGTATGGTGTTCGCCCGCGCGGAAGGTGTGCGTCCAGTTGATGACGCCGTGGCGAATCCACGTGATGGCATCCGCCTCGAGGCGCAAGGTCGTGCGCACCGTGCCAGCGGCGTCCGAGACAGGTTCCTCGTACGACAGGTAGTGCGCGCCGGCCTTCTGCTGCCAGACGACGTCCGAAATCTGTTCCGTCTCCGGCTGTTGCAGTGCGTCCGTGCGCCGGACCCATGTGAGCACACAAGTGCGCTTGTCCGGCGACATCGACTGATTACCTGAACCTGAATTTGTATGCATCGGCTTCACTCACCCATCTCACTTGACAAACGCAAGCAACGCCTCGCGAATCAGCTTCGACGCGAGGATTTGCGTCTGTTCCGTCGGGTCAATCTGCGGTGATACCTCGACCAAATCGAAGCCCACGACGTCCAGCGAAGCCAAGTAGCGCATCGCGCGGAACGCTTCTGGCGCGAAGATGCCGCCATGCTCGGCGGTGCCTGTGCCAGGGGCTGTGGCGGGATCGAACACGTCAATATCCCACGTCACGTAAATCGGCTTGTCGTGAAGTTCCGGCAAGACGGTCTGCAGTGGATCTGCCAGTTCAAACGGGAAGAAATGCGTGTTTTCGCGCGCCCAGGCGAACTCCTCACGGGTGCCGGAGCGAATGCCGAACTGATACACCTTGTCCGGCCCGATTGCGTCACATACCTTCTTAATCACCGTCGCGTGCGAAAACGGCTGGCCTTCGTAGTGGTCGCGCAAATCCGTATGTGCGTCAATATGGATGACGCGCAAGTCCGGGTACTTTTCGGCGGCTGCTCGAATCGATCCCCACGAGACCAAATGCTCCCCACCGAGCCCTATCGGCAACTTGCCCGCTTCGTAGAGCGCACGCACGTACGTGTAGATGCGGTGCACGCTCTCTTCGGGATTGCCGAATGGCAGTGGAATATCACCGGCGTCAAAGTAGGTGATATCCGCGAGATCTTTATCTAGATACGGGCTGTATTCCTCGAGCCCGAGGCTGACTTCGCGGATGCGCGTCGGGCCCAGGCGCGTGCCTGAGCGGAACGACACGGTCCAATCCATGGGCATCCCGTAAATCACGGCCTGTGCGGCAGCGAAATCGTCACTCGATCCGATGAACACATTCCCGCTGTACTCAGGCGCGAACGGTTTTGCGAGTTCGAACTCAAAACTCATGACTCGACGAGCTCCTTAACGAATTGCGGCAGGGCCAAAGACGCATGATGCACCTGCGCGTTGTAGTAGCGCGTGTTTTGTACGCGGCAGGTTTGAACGTCCTGCGGGCGGTGAACCTTGCTGCCCATCGTAAAACTCCACATACCCGTCGGGTACGTCGGCACATGCGCCAAATACAATTGCGAAATCGGGAACGTTCCGCGAACGTCGCGCATGACGTTCTGAATCAGTTCCTGGTTGACGAACGGAGATTCCGTCTGAGCGGCCATCACGCCGTCGGACTTTAGGGCGCGAAAGACCGATTCATAAAACTTTTTGCTGAACAGGCCGACAGCCGGTCCAATCGGGTCGGTCGAGTCAATTAAAATCACGTCGAACGTGTCCGGGTGGTCTTCGACATACTTGATGCCGTCGACAATCTGCACGTCCACGCGCGGGTCACTCAGCCCCGCCGCAATCTGCGGGAAGTACTTTTTCGAAGCCTCGACCACTGCGCCGTCGATTTCCGCGAGCACCGCGCGCTCAACAGACGGATGCTTGATGACCTCGCGGATAATTCCGCCGTCCCCGCCGCCGACGACCAGGACGTTCTTCGGATTCGGGTGCGTGTGCATCGGCACATGCGACAGCATCTCGTGATAGACGAATTCGTCCTTATCTGTGGTCATGACGCAGCCATCCAAAACGAGCAAGCGGCCATATTGCTTTGTTTCATAGACGTCGAGCGTCTGGTAAGGGGTCACTTCACTATGTAATGTCTTCTCGATGCGCAAACCGATGGACAAATTTTCATTCTGAAGTTCGGTAAACCATAAATTCGATTGAGGCACAGTCGTGTCTCTCCTCTCAAATAAGGCATGCAGCCCGTATTATACCAAACTGAGACGAGCCGTACACAAGGTTCGTTGACCATACATTTCCAGAACAAATTTTGGGTATTCTACCTTCCATCATTCCCCTTGGGAGGTAAGCGCGTTGCGTCGGAAACCTGATCAATCCAAACAGTCAACCAAAGTGTACCGTCGCAAACCACGCAGCAAAAAATTGTGGATGGCCACCATCTTCATCCCTTTGGCCACAGGCTTTTCCGGCATGTCCCTGTTGATTCTGCTCCTGCGGTGTCTGCCGCTGCCAGATCAGTCTGTCGCGAATCCAACCGAGATCGACAGCGAAGACGGGGTTCGCCTCGCCGAGTGGACGAGCAGTGGCACAGAGGGGCAGCCAGTCCCGTTGTCACGGATTCCAAAGGCGCTCGTCGAGGCCACGTTGGCCGTCGAGGATGCAAACTTTTATCACGATCACGCCATCGATCTCAAATCAACCGCCCGCGCCATGCTGGTCAATCTGCGGCACGGCGAGGTGGTCGAAGGTGGCTCCACCATCACCCAGCAGTTGGCGAAGAACCTGTTTCTGACGCAGGACAGGACGTACTCGCGCAAAGTGCGCGAGGCGCTCTTGGCCATTCAGCTGGAGTTGCACGAGCCGAAAGACTGGATTCTCAACCGCTACTTGAATGTCGTCTATTACGGACACGGCGCATACGGCGTACAAGCCGCGTCGCGCCTGTACTTCAATAAATCGGTCGACCAACTCAACCTGGCCGAATGCGCCATGCTCGCCGGCCTGCCGAAGGGGCCGTCCATCTACTCGCCGCTGTCCAACATGGACTTGGCGAAGGCGCGGCAAAAAGTCGTTCTCTCGCGCATGGTCGCGACGGGCTACCTGACAAAAGCCGAGGCCGACGCGGCCTACCGCCAACCGATTCACATCGCCACCTACCACACGCCAGTCGTGCAAGCACCGTATTTCACGCAGGTGGCGGTCAACGAAGCGAAACACCAGTTTCAAATCAGCGAGGAGCACCTATACCAGGGCGACCTGAAGATTCACACGACACTCGATCCCCTGCTTCAACAAGCAGCCGAACGCGCCATCGAAAAGACGCTGCCCAAGCACAGTGACATTCAGGCAGCACTGGTCGCCATTGATCCAAGAACCGGCGCCATCAAAGCGCTGGTCGGCGGTCGCGACTTCCAGACGAGCCCCTACAACCGGGCGATGGCGCCGCGGCAGCCGGGATCGACCTTTAAAGGTATTCTCTACACGGCCGCGCTGGAAAATGGCTGGACCCCGGCAAATCAGGTGGACAGCAAGTTGACGACGTTCGTCTACGGCCCGAACCACGACAAGCAGTACACCGTGCACGACTACGGCGACTTCTATGCCGAACGGCCGCTGACGCTGCGCGAAGCACTTGCGCGATCAGACAATGTCTACGCGGTCCACACGAACCTCGCCGTCGGCCCGGAGAAGGTCGTCGAAACGGCGCACCGGATGGGCATTGAGTCAACCTTACAGCCATACCCGTCGCTTGCGCTCGGCGTCTTCCCGGTATCGCCGCTGGAAATGGCCACCGCTTACGCGACGCTCGCCAACGGCGGCTTCAAAGTGACGCCGCACGCGGTGACCGAGGTCGACACGCCAGGCAGCGAATTGGCGACGCACCCGGCCACCGAACGGGTCGTGTCCCCGCAGGTGGCCTACCAGATGACGGATTTGCTGACCAGCGTGCTGCAGCCGAACGGCACAGGCTACTCAGTGCACAGTTACCTGCACAACGTCGCCGCCGCGAAGACCGGCACCACCGACACCGACGCCTGGATGGTCGGTTACACGCCCAACCTCGTCTGCGCAGTCTGGGTCGGCTATGACACAAACCGCCCCCTGTCGGTCGCAGAGTCGCACCTGGCGTCGCCGATTTGGGCGAAGTTCATGGGCACCGCGCAGGCACATATGCCGTACAAATGGTACCAACCAGCGCCGGGCCTCAAGGCTTACACAATCGATCCGCTCACAGGCCAACTCGCCACCCCACAATGCCGGGTGACGGAGACGGATTACTTTGTCCCGGGCACGGAACCGACCAAATCTTGCCCAATCCACAATCCGGCACCACCGCGGACGAAGAGTTCGCCGAAGGAGAAATTGTTTGGCTGGTTCCAAAAATGGTTCTGATATGGCGCTAAATTGCGCCAACAACGCCAAGAACTGTGCTACAATGGCGGCAACAAACAGGGAGGGGTGGGGCGTCATAATGGAACAACGCCTGTCCACACGCGTCCGCAACATCAAGCCTTCAGCGACGATGAGCGTCGACGCGAAGACGAAGTCGCTCTTAGCATCGGGACAACCCGTTATCAATATGAGCGTCGGAGAACCAGACTTTGACACGCCGACTGCGGCTGCCTTTGCTGGCATCCGCGCCATCACCAACGGCAACACGCGCTACACGCCGGCCGCGGGGACCGTAGCGCTGCGCAAAGCGATTGTCAGCAAACTGATGACCGAAAATGGACTCACCTACTCGCCGGATCAGATCATCATCTCCAACGGTGCCAAGCACACGCTCTACAACATCTTCACCGCCATCTGCGACGAAGGCGACGAGGTCATCCTGCCTGCGCCGTACTGGGTTTCTTACCCAGAGCAAATTGAGCTCGCGGGCGCGAAACCGGTCATCGTCTATTGCGACGAGTCGACCGGGTTCAAAATGACCGCTGCCCAACTGGAAGCGGCCATCACGCCAAAGACGAAGGCGGTGCTCCTGAACACACCGTCAAACCCGACTGGCGCAGTCTACCACGAAGACGAACTCTTGGCGCTCGCCGGAGTACTTCGCCACCACGACGTCTACGTCGTGCTCGACGAAATCTACGAGCGCCTCGTCTACGACGTCAAGCAGACCAGCCTGGCGGCTATCGCGCCGGAATTGCAGGATCGCGCCATCGTCGTCAACGGTTTCTCCAAAGCCTTCGCGATGACGGGCTGGCGCTTAGGTTATGCGGCGGCACCTCTAGATGTCGCAAAGGCCATGGCGAGTTTCCAAAGTCACTCGACCGGCAGCCCGTCCTCCATCTCGCAAGCTGCCGGCCTGACGGCCCTGGCCAACTTTAATCCGGAAGTCGTGCAGACCTTCCAGCACCGCCGCGACATTCTCGTCGAAGGACTCAACTCGCTCTCCGGCGTGAGTTGTCTGGTGCCCGAGGGCGCGTTCTACGCCTTCCCGGACATCTCCGGCGTCATCGGCAAGCGCTACGAAGACAAAACCATCCAATCGGCAACCGACTACTGCGAGCTGCTGCTCGAGAAGTCGCTGGTCGCCAGCGTTCCAGGCGACGCCTTCGGCTCGCCGAACCACGTGCGCTTCTCCTACGCCGTGGCCGACGACCAAGTCGCGGACGCCGTTTCGCGCATGCGCGAATTCCACCAGAAGCTCGTCTGAGCATCGCGCGTGGAACGCCCGAGCGGCAGATGTAGCTGTGCGCAATGGCGCGCGACGCGGGCGCCTCATAGAGGCGCCTCGCCCACTCGGGCGAGCGCAACGGTGTGGCAGGGGTGCGCTTGAAGGCGGCGGGATCGCAGGAGGGAGAGCCACTGGACACCCGGGTGGCTTGACCTTGGCGTGGCGCCAGCGGGCGAGGCTGTGGCTGCGGTTATGGCGGCGACGCCTCAGGCGAGCGAGGATGCGGCTGCGGTTATGGCGGCGGCATAATGCGCGTCATTTCGCCTATACGCTTCAATGTTTTACCTTTACATTCAGGCCGCGTGCATTCACACACCTCTGAACCGTACATAGATGATTTATGACGATGTATGACGATGATTTAAGACATCAAATCTGCCCTATTCCCCAATTTTCTGATGAATCCCACTCAATAGAGCAACATTTGTACCTTATCCTCTTCAGTTCACCCAAAATCGAGGCCATGTGCGGCAAATAGCGCATTTTTTTGGTCTTATCCGGCGGCTTTTCAGTTGATATGTCTTATTAAGACATGCAGGCGGAGTGCCAGGAGTCAGGTATGTGCCTTCGGAGGCTATGGATCTCGCTGGATAGACCAGCAGCCGATGTGGCTCGGCGGCTCGGCGGCTCGGCGGCTCGGCGGCTCGGCGGCTCGGCGGCTCGGCGGCTCGGCGGCTCGGCGGCTCGGCGGCTCGGCGGCTCGGCGGCTCGGCGGCTCGGCGGCTCGGCGGCTCGGCGGCTCGGCGGCTCGGCGGCTCGGCGGCTCGGCGACCCTGCGACCCTGCGACCCTGCGACCCTGCGACCCTGCGACCCTGCGACCCTGCGACCCTGCGACCCTGCGACCCTGCGACCCTGCGACCCTGCGGCCCACCAGCCCCCACGCCGCCGCATAGCGCACGATTTCTACCTTATTCGCAGGCCGGCAGCAGATTCGCGGCATTTAGTGCACAAATTTTGTCTTATGCCCGCAAAATCAACGGAATGCGCCCCAATCTGCACCGAATAAGGTAGATTTTCTGCTCTATTGACCCCCAAACGCCTCCAATCGTCTTATTAAGACATCCACAGCCGCACTGGCCGCCCAGCACCAATAGCACCACCAGCCTCACCAGCCTCACCGGCCACCCAGCACCACCACCGCCGCAAACAAAAAGGAGCCATCCCCTCGCCCGCGAGTCCGCCGACGTAGAGATGGCCCTTAGCCCCTTCATGCACAGGACGTCATGACCCTTACTCTGTGGTATCTGGATTCTGTTGCCCGTGCGGGTGTGCAGGGTGGATTTCTCCGTAGGGATCCGTCCAGTTTTCGTCATTTCGAATCTCAATCAACCCTGCCTCGTCCAACTCGTGAAGGACCTCGAACAGGCTGTCGCGCTTGTCTGCCGGCAAGCTACGGACAAAATCGTTGATATCTTGAGCCGGTGCCGTCTGGACAAAATGCACGCCGCCGTACTTCGCGTACAATTGACGCTTTAATGCCATCGTGCTGCACCCCTTTCCCCGCGTGTGACTCGCAATATCGTCGGACTCGGAATCGGGCCGCTTTCGCATGCCCACGTCATCCACGCCTCATCGCCCGACTGCGAACTGGAGCCATCTCTGTCGCTATTCTGTGCCGGAAGTGGCGTCCTATTCACAAACTGCGCACATCGACACGCGCGTGCACAACACCTGTGCCCGCCTGTAAACGCCACCGAAACTCGCGAACTCGCTAGGCTTTGGCGGGCACAATCACCAGAGGCACATGACTGAATAGGATAGGAAGAGACTTCTATGCGGAAGCGAGGTGCAACCGCCACGAATCAAACATCAAATTTACGCCGAGGCCGCTCCAAGGCACGAGGTTCTGCTGCCCCCAAATTGGCCAAGGGCGTCGGCAAGGCCAAGGCCAAGAGCGGTGGGAGTTTGTCGGGGGCGAAATCGACCAAGCCAATCCGCGCCAGCGTGGACGACGCCGTATTGGCGAAAGGCCAATCACCGAGCCGGAAGCCACCGGCCCGCAAAAAGACAGGCACTGCGCGCAAGTCCAAGGGACGTGCCAATGGCAACGCTCGCCCCAGTATTCAAGCCGTCGGGCCGTCGAATAAAAAACAAAGTTTGTCGCAGCTACTGTCGCCAAAAAATGTCCAGGAGACGATGAAGACCGTCGGCAATTTGCGCGGAATGGTGAAAAATTGGCTAGGATACCTCGAGCAAGCGGATAAGATGCTCGATACCATTTTTGTCACAACCAACTCGCTCAAAGAGAGCGGCGTGCTCGACAAACTGGTCAAACATCGCGGAAAAAATTTAAACACTGAGGATTTCACCAGCATTCTGGCTGCCCTGATGTCGTCTCCGCTGGCAGGGGGGTTCTTCAAGGGGGATGACGGTGACTCCAGCGAGTCGGCAACACAACCAGCCGCATCGCCGCAACAGGCAGCGCAACCTCCTGCGCCGCAGCCACCGCATCCTCAATCGTTGCCGCCTGGCACGCCACAACACCCACAAATGTAAAGGGCGGCGCATCTCGCGCCGCCCCCTCTCGCAGAAGACTCAGCCTTTACTCTTTGGAACGAACTTCTTAATTTCCTTGAGCGTTTTATCATCTACGTTTTTCCCGTATTTCTTGACCAAATCGTCCACACTTGCGTTCGGGCCATTTTTGGTCGCGTCACTGTACGCCTTTACAAACTGCTTAATCCGCTGTTCGGGAACTGGTAGCCCCAACTTGTTCGCGAAGGATTTGGCCATTTGTTCAACTTGGTGGGCGTCTTTCCACTGATCGGGATTCACTTTTTTCACATCGTCCAGAATCTCGAAAATTGCCTTACGCTTACCCGTTAAATTGTTCTTGAGATTGTCGAATGAACTCGACTTCGATGCAACAGTTTCCACTTCCGGGGTCGTCGACGGAGCTTCAGCCGGCTGCTGCCGCTTTACTCCAGCCTTTGGGGAAGCTTTGCGCTTGCGTTTATTGGGTTGGTTCGCCACGTGTCTGCATCCTCCTCTGTCCATTTCGCTCCACAGGGGAGCCTCCTCACACCATATGTCGAAGGACGAAGAGATGCGCCTCAATTGCCCAGCAATCGGACAAAACGGGCGGCAGAACCATCGAACGAGAACCATCAAACGCAGCATAATGACATCATCGGTACTTGCGCAGATTCGGGCTCCGTAGACGGATGTCAATTCCAGCTGCTGAAATCATCGCCAACAACATCATCAAGCCGCCAACACCTTTTGCCATGCCATGTTCCAAAATCATCAGGGCGAAACCAGCCAACAATAACAAGCCAAGACTGACAAAGGATAAGATGAACTTTTCCAATTGGTCAATCCTCCCGTGGACACAAGTTTGAATTGTTTCGTACAATGAAAGTGTGCCGGTTTTGCGACCAGCGGATCTCGTTCTACATCACGCATTCAATGGTATCCACCATTTTAGCACTTTTCAGGCAGTCTGCGTCGAGCGATTGCTCGTGAATCCCACCAGTGGTTGTCCTTCGGCGATATTTTTCACCACACCAGCGTACCCTTAAAATGCAATTCGCTCGACAGTCGGTCGTCAGCGTGATGTTTTTTTACAAATCCGTCGGGCATCAACTGCTTTAAAAACATGCGGCACAAAAGAATGAACATAAGGATGAATGATGTATCATGAGACGCTTTTTCGTCGGATTGTTTACAATGGTGTTGCTGTTGATTCCAACCTCCGCCTTTGCTTCGGTCTCCACGCCAGTTGTGTCACACAGCTCGGCGACGGTGCAGACGGCGACACTCACCAAAGCACAACACGCGTCCGTTCAGGTTCAACCGATTCGCGGTGGTCGTTCGTATACGTCTAGATCATACTCGTCTCGCTCGTACAGTTCGCGATCCTACTCATCTCCGTCGTATAATTCGCGGACAGGAACGGGAACAAGGACATTCGGAACACCGTTTGGCGGATTAGGATCACACTTGTTCTCATTCGGCGCCGGGTTCTTTTTAGGCCATCTGTTTAATCCGTTCGGCTTCGGGTACGCCTATGGCGCCGGCCTGAGTTTGTTCCACATCCTCTTCGATATTGTGATTATCTGGGTGATTTGGGCTATCGTCCGCCGAATGTTTTTCCGCCGGTAATCCGCATCACAAGTATAGAACTGCCTGCCCCAGGCAAAGTCGATAACCGTACCTACACAGAAAAACGGCGCAAAGCATCAACTGCTTTGCGCCGTTTTCCCTACTCACCCGCCAATGCGAGACATCTCAATCCGTGGCCGATGGACGGTCTGTTCGTTCCGCTCCTCCGAATATCTATCGGTGCGCGCCTTCCAAACCCCCGTCATCGCGGCCCGCAGTTCCTCATCCGTCGCCCCATCCCGCAACATCGCGCGAATGGGCTTGCCCCGTGTGGCAAAGAGGCACGTGAACAATTCGCCGGAAGCCGTCAAGCGCAGCCGCGAGCAACCGGTACAAAACGGCTTCGTGACCGCGTGGATAATGCCAATTTGCCCCGCGCCATCCTGGTAGGCAAAACGCTCCGCGACCTCTCCAGGTAAATCTGGCGCCACTGGAACCAGCGGATACTTCTGCGCAATGGTGTCGTAAATCTCGGATGCCGAAACAACGTCGTCCAACTTCCAACCATTGCTGTTGCCGACGTCCATGTATTCGATAAATCGCAGCACCACACCGGTTCCCCGAAAGTGCTCTGCCATGGGTAGAATCTCGGTATCGTTAAAGCCCCGACGAACGACCATATTGACTTTGACCGGCGTCAGGCCCGCCGCCAATGCCGACTCAATCGCAGTGAGCACGCGGTTCACAGGAAAGCCCACATCGTTCATCCTGCGAAACACTGTATCGTCCAACGCGTCGAGGCTGATGGTTATCCTGCGCAGCCCCGCATCCTTGAGCGCCTTGGCGCGCTTTGGCGTCAACATGCTCCCATTGCTGGTCACCGCGATGTCGTCAATCCCCGGAAGTGAAGCCAAGGCGTGGATAATTTCCGGAAGATCTCGGCGAAGTAATGGTTCCCCGCCGGTGAGTCGCACCTTGTGCACACCTGCTTCAGACAAAATGCGCGTCACCCGAACAATTTCATCTATCGTCAAAGTTTCTTCTTCAGAAAGGTACGAGTAGTCTTTTCCGAAGACCTCTTTTGGCATACAGTACTTACATCGGAAGTTACATCGATCCGTCAGCGAGATCCGAAGGTCCTTCAGCGGTCGAGAGAGTGCATCCCGAATGGCGTTGCCCGAATGATGCAAAGACATCTACTCAACCTCCAATCAACAATAAATCGACTTGCTCAACCAGTGTACCACGGGGAAGCCTAGGCTTGAAAATCCAAGACCATCCTTTGCAGTCTCTCGAAGCTCGCTTTCTCGCGATGGATCCGATGCGCAGCGCGCATGCGGATGTGTGAACGATTCATGAGTTGATGAGTTGTTCACCACTTTTTAAATGCTTTGCGTTACACTGGAGTCAGCAATGCATTGTCCACAAGGGGGACCCTGTTGTATGAACGTAGCGATGATCGCTCATGACCAAAAAAAGAACGACATTGTTTACTTGGCCATTGCGTATCAGAACATCCTGAAGAACGTGAACCTGTATGCCACTGGAACCACCGGCCTGCGGATTGCAGAAGCGACAGGCCTCCATGTTCACCGGTTTCAGTCTGGCCCGTATGGTGGAGATCAACAAATTGGCGCAATGATTGCCAACAACGAGATGGATTTCGTTGTGTTCCTGCGTGATCCACTGACTGCACAACCTCATGATCCCGATATTAGCGCACTGCTTCGACTGTGTGACGTACATAACGTCCCTGTGGCGACCAATATGGCGACAGCTGAAGCCCTGATCCGGGCCATGGATGCTGGCCTCATCGATTTCAAACCGAAAGTTCGGGACTAATCTCCCAAAGCGAGTTGGAAAGGATGTCTGCAGATGTTTGACGCAAACGTATTTGAAGGCCGGCGCGAGCGCATCGCCGAGCAGATGGCCGACCGTTCTCTTGCCGTCCTGTTCTCCGGACGTGCACCGCACAAATCGCGCGACGCTGTATACCCGTTTCACGCAAACCGGAACTTCTACTACCTCACTGGAATTGATCGCGAACACGCAGCGCTCATTCTCCAAAAGAAGGACGGCGCTGTGTCGGCGACATTGTTCACCGAACACGTCGATGAGACGCAAGAGAAATGGACAGGAAAGCGCATGCGCGACGATGAGGCGCAAATGCGGTCTGGCATCGCGGACATCCGCGACATTTCGCAGGTCGAGTCCACGTTCGGCGCGCTACTGTCCGACGCCGACTACGATGCTGTCTATCTAGATCTCCAGCAAAACGACTGGAATCAGACAGAAACAGTGGCGCATCAATTTGCGCGCGAAATCTCAGCGCGCTACCCGGGCCTTGACATCCGCAACATCCATGCCGACATCTGCCGCCTGCGTGCGGTCAAAGACAAAGCCGAAGTCAATGCGATTCGAGAAGCGATTCGAGTCACGAAACTCGGCATCGAAAACATGATGGCGCATGCACACGGTGATATAAACGAGTACGAATTACAGGCGTTTTTCGACTTTACGTTGCGCAGTAACGGCATCTCAGAGCATGCGTTTCCATCCATCATCGCGGGCGGCGAGCGCGCGACGATACTTCACTACGAGGAAAATGACCAACGCGTCGCCGATGGCGACCTCGTGCTGATTGATCTTGGCGCAGCGTATCTGCATTATTCGGCGGATATCAGTCGCACATTTCCGGTCAACGGCCGGTTTACGCCGCGGCAACGCGAATTGTACGAAATTGTGCTGACGGCCTTGGAAGAAACCATTGCTGCTGTGAAGCCAGGCATGACCTACCCCGAGTTAAACGAGGTGACAAAAGCCACGTTGACGCGGGAGTGTAAGCGCATTGGCCTCATCCAGTCCGATGAGGAAATCAGCAAATACTACTACCATAGCGTGAGCCACCCACTGGGTCTCGACACACACGATGTACACGGGCGTGGATTCCCGATTGAGGTCGGTTCCGTCATCACGATTGAACCTGGGCTGTACGTGGCAGAAGAAGGCATCGGTATCCGTATCGAGGATGATATCTTAGTCACCGAGTCTGGCACCGAAAATTTATCTGCAGACATCCTCAAGACAGTCGACGAGATTGAGGCCTTTATGGCAAATCGAGCCCACAAATAAACACAAAGTTACTCCACAAATACGAATTCAATAGGGCTAGCATCAGCGCAAATTGGGCATCGTAACGACGATGCCTTTTTTTGTATTTCATTTTGTGCTTCACATTTTACAAGAGGTTTGATATTGTTCGGTATATCGTTTTCGTAAAACGTTTTCCAAAAACGTTTTACCTACATGTGAACCTTTTCACACAGCTCTCGACTAGGGTGTCGGGATGTAACCGAATTCGCTTAGGTGATGTCTTGACGAACACATTCAGGACATGCTCCACCTTGAGGGAGGGGATTTTATGAAACGTTGGTGGATAGGACTTCTCATTGGCTTCGGAATCCTCATCAACTACTTCGACAGAACCAATCTGTCGGTTGCACAGCAGCCCATATCGGATTTGTATCACTTAAGCAGTGGGCAAATGGGTATCATCTTGTCATCATTCGGTTGGTCGTACGCGCTCTTCCAAATTCCAGTCGGCGCGCTGCTCGATAAAATCGGTCCAAAATGGTTGGTCCGAATCGGCACACTCCTGTGGTCTTTGGCGACGCTGATGACCGCTGTGGTCAGCGGAATGGGATTGATTCTCCTGTCGCGTATCATCCTAGGCGCCGCGGAAGCGCCTGCATTCCCAGCCGCATCGAAGGCGACAGGCTACTGGTTTCCAGTTCGTGAACGCGGCCTGGCGACTTCAATTTTCGACGCCGCTGCGAAGTTCTCAAACGTCATCGGGACGCCGTTAATCGCTTGGGCAGTGTTTGAGTGGGGCTGGAAAGGTGGTTTTTGGCTGACGGGCGTGTTGAGCCTCGTCTACCTCGTGCTGTATTGGATTTTCTATCGTGATCCAAAAGACGCTAAGCTCTCACAGAAAGAAGCCGAGTTGCTCCGCGAAGGCGGTGCCCAAGAAATCGGGACGGCACCTGGCGGGTACGGCAAGAACCTCGCGTTTGTCCTGTCACAACGCAAGATTTGGGGACTGACGCTCGGGTTCACTGCATACGGTTACACATTTTACCTGTTCCTCACCTGGTTGCCGGGTTACCTGGAAAAGCAAATGCACATGACGATTTTGAAGTCCGGTTGGTACACCGCTGGCCCATGGCTGGTCGCAACGCTTACAGACCTGATCATCGGCGGCTGGTTGGTCGACCATCTCGTCAAACGCGGTCACGACTCCACGCGAGTCCGCAAAACGATTCTCGTCATTGGTATGATTCTTGGTTTGGCCGTCATTCCAGCGGCATTCACCAACAACGCGAACGTCGCCGTCATCTTTATCGCCATCGCACTGGGTGGGCTCGCTTTCTCTGCCCCAATCGGCTGGAGTATCCCATCCTTGATTTCACCACGCGGCACTGTCGGTACCGTCGGAAGTGTCATCAACTTCTTCAACAACTTGATGAGTATCGCAGCACCTATCGTCACCGGATATGTCGTGCAGTTCACAGGGTCCTTCGAATCTGCATTCATTATTGCCGGTATTGTCCTCATCCTCGGTATCTTGTGCTACGTACTGATGCTCGGTAAAATCGAGCCAATCCGTTCACCTTTTGAGGACGCGGAAGCAGCGAAATAAGCGAAGCAGTACATCGTGTTCGTATACAAGACAGTGCCGACAATCGCCCTGTCAGACAAACAACCTTTGGTGGCCGTCGGATTCCGACGGCCAACCTCGCTTTGGGATGTGGAGAGCCTTGAGTCAGAATGAATACGGAAAACATTGCATCGTCGGTTTGGATATTGGGACTACGACCGCAAAGGCCATCGCCTATCACCAGGACGGTACAGAAATCACGAGCTACAGCGCCCGCGTCCGCACAAACAGCGATGACGATGGCACCGCAGTACAAGACCCAGAAGAGGTGTACGCGTCCGTCACAGGTGTCTTTACGGCCGTCTGCCGCGACGTGATTGGCGCTGGTTTTACCATCGACGCAGTCGGGTTCAGTGCAGCGATGCACAGCCTGATCCCGATGGACGACGAGAATACGCCGCTGTTCCCTGCCATGCTTTGGTTGGACGCCCGGCCATCCCAAGAAGCGACTTCGCTGTGGAACAGCCCCGTCGGCAAGGATATATATCGCCATACGGGCACCCCGATTCACGCCATGGCACCGGTTGCGAAAATCGCGTGGTTTCGTCAGGCCTACCCGCAACTGTTCAAGCGAACAGCACGTTTCGTGTCCATTAAGGAATACGTCTGGCACCGCTGGTTCGGTGTATGGGAGGTCGATCACGCCATCGCCTCCGCCACGGGCCTCTTCGACGCCACGGCGTTTGACTGGTATGCCCCAGCCCTGACATATGCAGGCATTACACCGAAACAGCTATCGACGCTGGTTCCGACCGACCATATCCGCACGCTCGATATCTCGCCGTGGATTGGCGACGTGACGAAGTCCGTCTCGCAAATTCCCGTGTGTATCGGCGGATCGGACGGCGTATTGGCTACGGTCGCCGCGGGCGCTATGAATGGCGAGAAAATGGTCCTCACCATGGGTACTAGCCTGGCCATTCGCACAGGGTATCGTCATCATTCATCTCACGAGTCAATTCGTGCGTTTTCCTACCCACTCGCAGAGGACCAATATGTGGTCGGCGCGCCGAGCAACAGCGGCGGCGTGGTGCTCGACTGGTTATACCGCAATGTGTTGACGGAAGCGGGCGAACAATTCGCCGAGCGATTCCCGCTCCTCGTCGAGGAGGCAGGAAACCTCACGGCAGACGACCTATTTTGTATTCCGTATGTATCCGGAGAGCGTGCACCGATTTGGGATGAATCGGCGTCCCTGTCGTTCATCGGCCTCAAAAGATATCACAGTCAGGCGCATTTCATGCGCGCGGGGATTGAAGGGGTTTTGTTTAACGCCTACTGGATTGCGCAACAGCTGATGACATCGCTTGGCACGCCAAAGCGCCTGATTGTCTCAGGTAAGTTGTTTCAACAAGCGTGGGTTCGTCAGTGGACGGCAGATCTGTTCAATGTGGAAATCGAAGCACAAGCGGAGATTGACGGTGCCACACTGGGGGCAGCAATGGTCGCGAATGAAGCAATTGGCAACAGGCCGATGGAGATTCACCACGAGGCTTTGGACGTGACAACACCGTCCGCCGACGCGCACGAGCGCCTCGTTCAGAAATTCGAGCGGTTTCGCCAGCTCTGTACGGCAGTCTTGCCAGAAACGAGCGCGAACTCAGCCGCGCCGCAACTGCGTTGAACCGCCGACAATCACATCCGATGCAATTTTCTTCTCACCCGGTACGGTCACATTTGCTGTCTCGCCAGGTTTCTCCAACCTGTCGAGCAGCATTTCCCCGGTAATCGCTCCCATAGCATCGACCGGCTGCTCCACACACGTCAAAGACGGTTTCACCAATTCAGCCCAGTCCGGTCTATCAAACGTGGCAATCCCCAATTCGCTGGGTACGTGTAGCCCCAACTCCATCAGTTTGGGGTAGAGCCGCAGCATCAACAACCCATTTCCAGTATAGATAGCGATTGGCGCCTGCGCTTTCACGGCTACTAGTCCGTCCAGAACGGCCTGGAAGGTGTCTTCCCGCTCGCGGTCCACGGTGACCACAAAGGGCGCCACAGAGTGGACCTGACACGCGCTGAGATAGCCCTGGAGGCGTTCCCTGCGGGTATGTACACCATCCTCCGCCTCCGTCACATAGAGCACGCGAGAATAGCCCTGGTCGAAGAGATGCTCAGTCAGGCGTTGGGATGCTTCCAGATTATTTGTGATGACATTCGTGACGTGCGGAATCGAATATGCCCGATCCACGAGGATGACTGGAATTTGCTTTGCGATTTCAGCGAGGAGATTTGCATTTTTACCATCGCTTTGCAGCACCATCGCGTCAACGCGCTTGGCGTGCAGCGACTGTACAACGGCCCGTTCGCGCTCCGAATCGCCACCGGTTTCACTGACAAACAAATGATACCCAGCAGGCGACAAAACCTGGTTGAGCGAGCGCATAAAGCCGACGCAAAACGGATAACTCATGTTGACGACCACGGCAGCCACAATTTTGGTGCGGTTGCCTTTCAGTCCCTGTGCAAGGGCGTTCGGACGGTAGCCGAGATTGCGTATCACTTCCGCAATGCGGCTGCGCGTGGCCTCACTCATCGAGTCGTAGCGCTCGTTGAGGTACCGTGAAACCGTGGTGATTGACACGCCGGCATGACGGGCCACATCCTGAATCGTGACGCGTTTATCCACTCGTGTCGCCCCCCTCGACCATCGTCCGTCGTCCTCCCTTACACTGTACAGCGTTGTTCCTTAGGCGGGTACTGCCGCGCTTGCGCCAGAATCCCGCCTAACATCACCTGACCGTTACGCCTTTTCGACAGCGTGGCCGCCGAACTGGTTGCGAAGTGCAGCCTGCACTTTGCCTGTGAACGTGTCGGTCTCTTCGGAACGATAGCGCATCAACAGTGACATCGTGATAACCGGTGCAGCCACCTGGAAGTTGAGCGCCTCTTCAACGGTCCATTTGCCTTCGCCAGACGAGTGAACAACACCCTTAATCTGCTCCAGCCGCGGATCTTGACGGAACGCACTCTCGGTCAATTCCATCAGCCAACCGCGGATGACGGAGCCGTTCGACCAGCAGCGTGCCACTTCTGCAAAGTCGTAGTCAAATGGGCCCTTCTCCATGACTTCGAAGCCTTCGCCGATAGCGGCCATCATGCCGTACTCAATGCCGTTGTGCACCATTTTGCAATAGTGACCACTGCCGGCGCGTCCCGTATAGACGTAGCCGTTTGGCACAGCGGTGTCGCGGAACAGCGGTTCGATGGTCTTGAACACTTCAGCGTCGCCGCCAATCATGTAGCAAGCACCGTGGCGCGCGCCTTCCGTACCACCAGACGTACCGACGTCGAAGAAGTAAATGCCATGCTTGGACAGATCTTCAGCGTGGCGGATACTCTCTTTATAGTGGGAGTTACCACCCTCAATGATGATGTCGCCTTTGGACAAGAGCGGCGTCAGTTGGTCAATCAAGTTGTCAACTGGTTTGCCGTGTGGAACCATCAACCAGACGATGCGTGGAGCCTGCAGCTTCTCGACGAGGTCTGCAATCGACGATGCGCCAGTCGCGCCTTCTCCTGCCAAGCGCTCTACAGCTTTCTTGTCGAGATCGAATGCGACGACTTCGTGCTTGTGGTCCATCATATTGAGGGCCAGGTTGTACCCCATTTTTCCAAGTCCAATAATACCAATCTGCATATTTCTCTCCATCCTTTCTGTGGCCGACCAAAGCAGGCGCGACATATCTTCATGATGCGCGATGAATGATGTCTGGTTGCGCTTGTATCGGTCGATCCTTTTCATGTATACTGCCTGACGTTGCGCAAAGGAGTGTCCGTTCGAATGTTAATCATAGGAATCGCCGGCGGGACAGGCTCCGGGAAAACGTCAGTGGCAAGGGCTATCCTTGAACAACTCGGTGCCCAATCCGTCGCTCTCATTTCCCAGGATGCCTATTATCAAGATCATTCCGACCTGCCGTTTGAACGTCGCCAACAACTCAACTACGACCATCCCGACTCGTTTGACAACGACCTGTTGCGCGAGCATGTGACCACATTGCGACAAGGCGGGTCCATCGAGATGCCCATCTATGACTTCAAGACGCACAATCGGAGTGCACAAACCATTCATGTGCCCGCCCGACCCGTCATCATTCTAGAAGGCATTCACGTCCTCGTCGATCCCGAACTAAGGGCCCTGCTCGACATCAAGGTGTTTGTCGATACCGACCCAGATGTTCGAGTCTTGCGGCGCATACGGCGCGATATTGAAGAACGTGGTCGCAGCATCGAATCAGTTTACGACCAGTACCTAAGTACTGTCAAACCGATGCACGACGCATTTATCGAGCCGTCCAAGCGGTTCGCCGACCTCATTATCCCGGAAGGCGGCCAAAATCAAATTGCAATTGCCTTGCTGACGACCCGCGTCAGTCAGTTCCTCAGTGAAAACAACTGAATGATTACTGGCTGATAGCCGTCTCGAGCGCGATTTCCATCATCTCGTGGAACGTGGTCTGGCGCTCTTCGGACGTAGTCGCCTCACCGGTCAAAATATGGTCACTGACTGTCAAAATGGAAAGCGCCTTGGCATCAAATTGTGCGGCCAATGTAAATAGGGCCGCGCTTTCCATTTCCAGGGCCAGCACGCCGAAGTTTGCCCACTTCTCCAGGTCCGCTACGCCGTCGTTGTAGAACAAATCCGTCGTGAAAACGTTGCCGACCTTCGCATCTACGTTTCTCTCTTTTGCCACTTGGTATGCCTTATACAGCAAGTCAAAACTCGCGGTCGGCGCATAGTCCATCTGGCCAAAGCGCAAGCGGTTGACATTGGAATCGGTAGAAGCGCTCATCGCCAGAATCACGTCGCGCACGTTGATGTCCTTTTGAATCGCGCCGCACGTACCGACCCGAATCAACGTTTTAACGCCATACGACTGCATCAGTTCTGTGACGTAAATGGAGATGCTGGGCACACCCATGCCAGTCCCCTGCACGGAGACAGGAACTCCTTTGTACTTGCCAGTAAATCCGTACATCCCGCGAACCTCGTTATAGCAAACGGCGTTGTCGAGATAGGTCTCGGCAATATACTTTGCCCGCAATGGGTCGCCAGGCAACAAGACCCTATCTGCGATAGACCCTTCTACAGCACCAATATGTACACTCATTCCGTCCCCCCCTTTTTGAGGATTATGTCGGCTGTGGCACTGAACTTTTTCTGTGTGACAACCTCCTCCATCATACCATGAGACGCTTGCCAGTCTCCATGTGTTCGGTATGATGAGGGGAGACAAACTTGCGAAGGAGCTGCCGCAGTGAATTCAGCTGAAGAAATTATCCGTTATATCTCAGAAAGCAAAAAGCGTACGCCTGTTAAGGTGTACATCAAAGGCCGCCTTGATGACGTCACGTTTCCCGAGGGCATTCAATCGTTCGTCAACGGTGGTGCCGGCGTCATTTTTGGTGAATGGTCCGACGTCGAAGCGTTTCTCAGCCAGCACAAAGATGTGATTGAAGATCATGTGGTCGAGACGGATCGCCGGAATTCCGCCATTCCACTGCTCGACACCAAGGGCATCCAAGCCCGCATTGAGCCTGGCGCTATCATCCGCGACAAGGTGACCATTGGCGACAACGCGGTCATCATGATGGGCGCAGTCATCAACATCGGTGCAGAAATTGGATCCGGCACGATGATTGACATGGGCGCAATTCTCGGCGGCCGCGCCACGGTCGGGAAGAATTGTCACATCGGCGCTGGTGCCGTCCTGGCTGGCGTCATTGAGCCTCCTTCAGCGAAGCCTGTGGTCGTAGAAGACGATGTGTTGATTGGCGCGAACGCAGTCGTTCTGGAAGGCGTGCGAATTGGCAAAGGCTCAGTCGTAGCGGCAGGAGCAGTGGTGATTGAAGATGTCGCGCCGGGCACGGTTGTCGCCGGGGTTCCAGCGCGCGTCATCAAGCAAATCCACGAGACGGACAAGTCCAAAATCGAAATCAAGCAGGAACTGAGACGTCTATGATGGACGCTGTCCGACTCGCATCCGTGCGGCAGGCGTTTCACCAAATTCCCGAGTTGGGGTTCGAAGAACATCAAACCCAAGCGCTACTGCTGTCGCTTATCTCCGAGCTGCCGCAAACGCACCTTCAGGTGACGACGTGGCGTACCGGCGTCTTGGCGCTGGTGCGCGGCTCCGCGCCGACGCGGCGAATCGCCTACCGGGCAGACATGGATGGGCTGCCCATTCGCGAGGAGACGGGCGTTCCCTTCGCGTCAACCCACGACGGCATGATGCACGCTTGTGGTCACGACGTTCACATGACGATTGGGTATGGCCTGTTGTCCCACTTCGCCACCAACCAACCTGTGGACGACATCCTATTTGTCTTTCAGCCAGCCGAGGAAGGCCCAGGTGGCGCACTGCCGATGCTCGCCAGCGACGAGTTTCAGGCGCTGCGCCCCGATGCGATTTTTGCGTTGCACGTTCAGCCGGATTTGGCCGTCGGCCAGATTGGGCTGCGCCCAGGCATCCTGTTCGCCAACACGTCAGAATTGTTCATTGACTTGATTGGTCGCGGCGGTCACGCAGCCTTCCCTCATCGCGCGAACGACATGGTGGTCGCCGGCGCGCAGTTCATCGGCGCCATTCAGTCCATCGTCTCGCGCAACATCGATCCGCTCGACTCCGCCGTCATCACGATTGGCCGATTGGAAGCGGGGACCAAACAAAATATCATCGCGGAGCAAGCCCGCATTGAGGGGACCATTCGGGCGCTGTCGAACGATACGATGGGACTCGTCAAACAGCGGATCGAATCCGTACTCGACGGCATCGCTCGCATGTTTGACTGCACGTACGCCCTCGACTATGGTGCGAACTACTACCAGGTGTGGAACGAAGAGCGGCTGACAGAAGGATTTATCTCGTTTATTGAAACCCGGTCACTGGCCCGCGTCGAACGCGTGCCGACGGCGATGACAGGCGAGGATTTTGGCTACTTCCTGCGGGACATTCCTGGCTTCTTGTTCTGGCTGGGCGCAGAAACCCCCTATGGCCTGCACCACGCGAAGATGCTGCCGAATCAGGCGTGCGTGGAGGTGGCGCTGAAGGTGCTCATTCCCTACTTCACGGAGCGCGGCTACCTCGGCGCATTGTAAATCTACGCAAGGGACCAGCAGATGAACTAGATGGACTGTCCGCCCCTGCAAGGGCGGACTTACGTCCACTGCATTACGACGTATCGATAAATGCGGATGCCCAGTAGGATAATGGCAATCAGAATAAAAATAGCCGCGCCTACGTACGTGCGGGATTTTCTTGTATTGTTACGCATCGTCTCGCCCCCTCTGCCATAGCTTGGCTCGCAGAAGGGGCAATCATGCACAGACACTTATTGCACCCGTCGTGCCACGGGCCAGACTCGAGAGCCCGGAAAATCTCATTTTAACCTCTACAGCGCGCTACAAAACGCCCCATCCGTTCAAGCGCTTCGCGCAGCTTGTCAGGCTCACAGGCGTACGACAACCGCACGTATCCTTCCCCCAACGCACTAAAGGCGTCGCCTGGTATCACTGCCACGTTCGCTTCCTGCAACAAATCTGTGGCGAATTGTTGCGACGACTTCCCGCTCGATGTGATGTCCGGAAACGCATAGAACGCACCTTGTGGCTCCACAATATGAAGCCCCATCTGACGCAGGCTCTCTACAACCAAATCGCGGTTCTGCCGGTACTGTTCGCGCATCGGCTTGGCGTCGTGGCGTCCATCCTCCATGGCGGCAAGGGCCGCATACTGACTAATGGAGGACGCGCAAGTAATACTGTATTGCAGCAGTTTGACCATTTCTGCAGTGATTTCCGCAGGGGCAAACGTAAAACCGATGCGCCATCCAGTCATACTGTGCGACTTCGATAACCCATGGATCACGATAGAGCGATGCCGCATGTCAGGGAGCGTCGCCAAACTCACGTGCTGCTCTGCAAAATGCAACTCGCTATAAATTTCATCCAGAATGACATACAAATTCGTCGGCCGAAGGGCGTCGGCCAACTCCGACAATTCCTCGCGCGTGTACGCCACGCCCGTCGGGTTGGCCGGCGACGCCAGCACAATCGCCTTCGTGCGTTCATTTACGTGCGCCTTGAACGATGCAGGCGTCACTTTAAATCCGTCGCTTCGCGTGTCAATCAACACAGGATTCGCGCCCGCCAGACGCACGACCGGTTCATAACCAGGGTACGCGGGGCCGGGAATCAACACTTCATCGCCCGGCTGCAACAGCGTGCGCAAGCTGATATCCAACGCGTGCGTAGCACCCGCCGTCACGAGTATTTCCGTCTCAGGGTGGTATTCGAGCTGAAACTTGTCACTGTAGTACATAGCCACAGCTTGCCGGAGCGCGGGCAAGCCGCGGTTCGGCGTGTAAGTCGTACGGCCGTCCTCGATAGCAGCCGCCGCGGCCCGCCTCACGTGCTCTGGGGTCGGCCAGTGCGGTTGGCCTATGGTCAGCGAGATGGCATCCGGATAGCTTGCAACCAAGTCCGTAAATTTACGAATGCCGGAGATTTGTAGTTCGCGCGTGATTGGGTTCAGTTTGTACATCGGGCACTCCTCGTCTTCCTGCCTGCTGGGGCATATCTGAATATAGGCAGTATAGCACCGAGCGCTAGGAACGGGGTGCGCGCGTCGTTGAGATCCCCCTAGACTTGTCGATAGTCCAATTTCTTGATATATTCAACTGTGGATAATTTTTTGAGCGCATCACAACACAACCTATGCACAGCTGTGTGACTGGCGGTAAACGTGGAGCACCACGAGGAAGCACGGCTGAGAAAATTGTCGACCGCCTGGGCATATTACCCAGGTGGTCGTTTGCATTTTTTCGCGCATTCCATGACATCCATGGTGATTGGGTGGTTGCGCAATGTGATTGCAAGTGGACATGTGGATTCTCGCGTAGGCAAACGGAGAGGGCTGAAAAGAACGCATGACGACTCGTTTAGAGGGAAAACCAGTGGCAAACGCGCTGAAACAGGAATTGGTCGAAGCGGTCGCACGATGGCAGTCGCAAGGGGTATACCCCCGAATGGTCACCCTGCTCGTCGGCGACGACAAAGCGTCCCACGTGTATGCCATGCAAAAGGCAAGGGCCGCCCTTCGCCTCGGTATTCAGTTTGAAATCGTCCAACTACCCGGAGACACCCCAGAAGCAGATGTAGCAAGACGTGTGGAAGCGTTCAGTCGAGATCCGAACGTCCATGGGATTATGATAGAATTGCCGCTTCCACAGGGGATTGATAGTCAGCGAATCGTCAGCACCATCCACGCACTCAAGGATGTCGACGGCATGTCTCCTTGCCATTCGTTTGCAAAACCGTCCCCGGACGCAGCACTCTATCCGGCAACGCCACTGGCCTGTATCCGTCTACTCAAGCACTATGGCTATCCACTGCGCGGGCACGACGTCACAGTCGTCGGCTGCGGTCAGACTGTCGGCCTCCCCCTCATTCACCTATTAATCGCGGAAGGTGCAACAGTCGTCGCCTGTCACGAGTATACGCAGAACGTCCGCGCTCACTTGCAACGCAGCGACTACGCGTTTGTCGCGGTCGGCAAAGCGGGCCTGATTACCCCCGATATGGTGCACGACGGTTTAGTTGTGGTCGACGTAGGCATCTCACAAGGTGCAAACGGCGAAGTCGCGGGCGATCTCCACCCACAAGCCGCACCGCTCACCCGCGCGTACACGCCGACACCCGGCGGTGTGGGCGCCGTAACCACTTTGCAAATCTTTGCAAACCTCCTGCATGCCATGGACATGCAACACGCCTCCGGCATGCTGACTATCCCATCCCCGTAAAAGCACATCCCGAAAAAATGAACAGGGCTGTCGCAGCACATCGTGCACCGACAGCCCTGTTTATTTGAATTGGTCGTTTCAAGTCAACGCGAACTACTCGTCGCAACCCAGGCCCGCCGTTGTTGGCGTAACAGCGCAATCGGATCAAGCTTCGGCGCAACACCTGGCTTCTTCTCGACCTGAACCTGCGGTTTTGGCTGCACATCCGCAACAGATGGACGCGGCGCCTCCACTGGCTTCTCAGTCTCAGCGACCGGTTTCGCTTCCATCTCTACGGTCGTCCTCGTTACCACAGTAGGCGTGGCCGTGACAGGCGGCACGGAAGAAGGTGATACGGAATGAACCGCGTCGTCGCGAACTGCTTCCTCCGCCACCTCGGCAGGCTTCTTCACCTCGACAACATTCGCGGCGGCTGTGGTTTCCACCGTGGATTTAACAGGCTGTTGCGCGGTCGCCTGCGATTGTTGAAGCGATGCGACATGCTTGCCAATAATCTGCAGGACCTCGTAGCTGAAATCCCCGTTCAACTTCAGCTCCGTAAGGAATTCACACACCTCCGGCGGCGTGTCAGACGCGATGTAGACGTGAAACAAATCGCCATGTTTTAGTGCTTTCTTCCGCGTCCTTCTAGGCCTGCTTGTCAAACGGTCTCATCTCCTGCCGCGACTTCCGCGCCGAGTTGCACCCCGGTTTCCATTGCGGATTCAAGAGAGCGGAAGGTGCCCCGCAGATTGCGCAATTGACTATGCTCCTGCACGTCAAAGCGCAGCGGACGCCCTTGTCGCTCCACGTCCTTGATATAGCTCGCCAAAATCGTCGCACCGCCGCCAATAAACAGGAACTCCTCTGCTTCCGGCGCCTCAGCCCATGCGTCGAGAACCCTGTCTAAAACGTCCCGCGCCAGCTCAGTCAGGTACAAATTCGCAATATCCCCAATGTTGCCCTTCACAAGGCCCTGCCACTTGACCTCAAAATCCTTGTTGACGAGGCGCTCAATCACGTTGACATCGCTCTTAATCAGGTCTTGCCCCATCTGCGCGTTAAAGTCCTTGCGAATGCGGGTGATAATATCATTCAAATTAATGCGAAATCCGGTCGACGTGTAATCGTCGAGTTGCAGACCCGGCTTGAAAAACGCGATATCCAAGTCGATCCCGCCGAGATCAGCCACCCCAAACGACTTCTCGAGCAGCGTGCTCTTGGGTTCGCTGGCGAGATCGATAATGCCAGACACGTTATCGACGTTGATGCCATCCGGCAGCGAAATCTGAATTTCCACTTCGACGCCCTCATACTGCGGCGTCGACCGAAACGCGACCATATGTACACCGCGCGTGAGCTTGTCCGAAAAGGCTTGTGCCTCACTGACCTCGGCAATCGGCAAACCAATTCCCAGTTTCACCTGCGCGCGGATGCGACGCACACCGTTCGCAATTTCCGCCTTGTGCTTCGTTGCGATGGCATATGCGAGCGCGCCGAGCGTCGTAATCATCGTCTCTGGGCGCTGCGACTTCATCTGCGCCGCCTTGTGGCCGATAATTGCCTGCGCGCGCGGATGGCGCGAAGCCAGAACACCAATTTGAAAATGCCGTCCAAACCCTTCAGGGATAGAAGGTGACACAATTTCCAAATCGAGGTTGTCAATCGGATCCCCCTGATTGAGAATCACTTTCCGCTTCTGATCTGATTGGACCGTCACATTGGGAAACATAAACGTCTGATTGATGTTGTCGTAGGCCGCCTTGACAAAACTATTTCCATTATCCACTGCCACGGTAATGTTCGTATTCAAAAGCGTTGGGTCTTTACCCATGTAATTCATTCCTTCCGATTTCGTAGGGCTTCAACCTCGATTATATTTTTGATTCTCACAAATCGTCAACGCAATAACTAGTTTTGTAGTTGATGCATTGATGCATTGATGCATTGATGCATTATCTAGTTATGGAGTTGATGAATTAATCAATGAATGCATTGATGAATTAATGAATTAACTACATTAATTCATATACTAGTTAACTAGTTTAGTTAACTACCGAAAACCCAATCATACCAAGGCTTCCGAGGATTTTTACTCACCTGCGAAATCCCCCTTCCCCCTGGTTCAATCCCTCTCCTAGGGAAGATATGGAATCCCCTCTGGACACAATGTGAAAAGTTCGAGAGAAGCATCCTACGCTCGACGTGGAACATGGTTTCCGCGAACATGGAGCGCATCAAAATTCGCGTCATCCGGGCCCGTTTGAAGTACAATTAAATAGCAACTTGCGGAATGACTCGTGAACGGCCTTGGGCCCTTATGATAGCAGGCAATCAAAAGAAGGGCTGATAGAGGGGAACGCCCCCATCCCAGGGGAACGCGGCGATGGATTCGGGCCCGCGAATCTCTCGTGCGGAGCGGAGACTGAGCGTTGAGGGGGAGCGGCGGGATCGAGCAAGTCAGAGCCGGTGGAGCGGGTTCAAACACACAGGGTGCTCATCGAGGGCCAGAGAGAGGGCATCGGGGGCGGAGGCCCGAGAGCCGGGTCGAGGGGCAGGCCTGGAGAGGCCGGACGAGGGGCAGGCGTCGAGAGGGCAGTCCCAGGGAGGAGGACCGACGGGGCATTAAGGCACGAATTTGGTCTTATTTTGCCACCGGCGCGTCAATCCACTCAAATAAGACACAAAACTGACCTTATTGACGCTGGAATCGCCATTTTTCCCTACCATCCGAGTAAATAGAGCACAAAACATGCTCTATTTACGACACTTCCACAGGTTCCGGGCAAATAAGGCAGAAAAAGTGCCTTAAATCCGCCCGGCTGCTGCATGTACCGCGACCCTGCAGCCATCCCCCGCAGCAACTCCGCGCCTCTACAGCCGTCCCCACCCGCCACGGCGCAACCAACAAAGGAGAGATGCCCATGCCAGAGCACCCAGAGCACCCAGAGCACCAGAACGCGCGCCACAGCGCCTACGAAGATTTTGTCGAACTGCCGCCACAGCATCCGGGGCAAGCCAATGTTGTTTGTATCGGATGGTGGAGAGGGCATCGTGTGGCCATACGCACGGCCAGACAACAGGATGGGAGTCTAAACGAGTTCTACATAGGCGCTCGGCAGCTTTTCGGACTGCATATGCAAGTACCCTATCATTACCTGAACATATATGCTGTGCTTCGCGTACACAGCCGGCTCGAAATTCCCAAACTCTATTCGCTCTTCCCGCATCGTCCGACTGCCTATCAGCCGACGCATGCGTTTGTCGACGGACGCGCCGCCACGACCTTCGACGAATTGAGCGTCGCCGGCGCCAAGGCCTACGGGCGACACCTTGCCGCCATTCACTCCGTACAGGTATCCAGTGCTGGGATGGTAGGGACCCCCATTACACCGACGCAATTTCATCAGCGCCTGGCGGAAACCATCGAGACCTTTGCCAGCAACCAAGCGTTCGAAATGGACGATAAAACGCGGCAGACCGCGCTCGATACCGCCCAAGCGCTGCGCGGACAACCGCCTTTGGCGACAGAATTCGCGCCGATCATGCTCGACCAAGACCCGACACAGTACTTCCTTCGGAACGGTCAATTCACGCACCTGATAGACCTCGACTTTTACGTCTACGGACCTCCGGAACAGGAGCTTGTCGCACTGGAAGCGCAGTGGCCTGAGCGGTTAGCCGGCGCCTTTGTGGACGGGTATCGCGCCATTCGCGACTTTCCTACCTTGAAACGGGTGCGCCATACCTACCGGGTGCTCAATCGACTCCTGTGCCTTCAAGGCCGCCTTCCCTATACCACATGGCACGACCGCCCAGTTTTGTTCCCATGACGGCGAGTTTGAACGAATCGGAACACGCGAAATCTGAGCGCGGCCTGCACAGGCGGTGCCTTAGCGCCGCCCGCTTTGCATACCCTCTTCATAAACCAACTGCTCGTAGTGATTAAACAAGCGAGGATATGCCAGAAAGCCGAGCAGAATGCTTGAAATGGCTGACCCAGCCAAGATGCAGAACAGAATCATCATCTGATAGCGCACGGCCTGCACAGGGCTCGCACCCGCAATGATGAGACCACTCATCGTGCCTGGCAATTGAACCAATCCCGTCGTCTTCGTCGAGTCGATAGTCGGGATGAGCCCCGCGCGTATGGCTTGTTTCAAATGGGGATAAATCGCTTGGCGCGGGCTACCCCCTAACGCCAACACCGTTTGGATCTCGCTCTGCTTGTTCGCCACTTCACCCTGCAGGCGGTTGAGCAGTACACCGGACGCGACCATCGCGTTCCCCACAATCATTCCACTGAGCGAAATGACGTATCGGGGCTGAAAAGGGATGATGTGCAACCCGAGTAGTAACGCCTGCGTGACCACCTCTGTCGCCAGCAAACTGAGGCCAATTCGCCACCCGATGCCCGAAATGTGCTTCGCACGCGAACGCGCATTCCAGGTGGCTACGCAAACAATCAGCGCAATCATCGCCAGGATAAATAAGACGTTATGCGCCTGAAAGACAAATTTGAGAATATAGCCGACAATCACCAGTTGAATCGTAGCGCGAACCGCGGCGATGACAACGTCCCGCTGCACACCTAAGCGAAGCCATATCGAGAGGCCAACGCTGATGGCTACAAAGACAAGGGTGAACGACAAAGTCGCAAAACTCACTGCACCTCATCCCCCTCTCGCATCGTCTCTAGGAACCGTCGCGCCGGTGCAGACTGCGGTTCGTTAAAAAACGCTGCCGCGTCACGCACCTCAACCAGTTCTCCGGCGTCCATAAAGAAGATGATGTCGGCGATGCGGCGGGCTTGGGCGAGATCGTGTGTGACCCACAGCATCGACGTCCCCCGCGATTCGTGCAACGACAAAATCGTGCGTTCGACTTCGAGTTTTGCATGCACATCCAAGGCGGACGTGACCTCGTCGAGCAGTAGAATCTCGGGCTGCATGGCCAACGTGCGCCCAAGCGCCACCCGCTGCTTCTGACCACCCGACAAATCCTCCGCACGCTTGTCCAAAAGTGACGGATCTAGGCCCACATCCTCTAACAGCTCGGCTGGATTGGACAGTGACAATCCATGCAAGCGGAGACCAAAGCTTAGATTATCAGCGACCGTACCCGGGAACATCGTCGGCGACTGAAACACCATGGCCACCTTCTGGCGTAGCTCGCGCACCGGCCATGTTCGCACCTCGCGCCCCTCCACGTACACCTCGCCGCTCGTCGGCGTGCGCATTAAATTGCACATGGACAACAGAGTGCTCTTCCCAGAGCCAGATGGCCCAATTAACGCCACAATTCGCCCCTTCGGCACCCTGCCGTCGACCTTTCGAAGCAGTGTATCTTCTCCCACGCGCAGCGAAACATCCACAAATTCGATTGCGTGCATGTCCATCGATACATCCCAGCTCCTTCACATAGCCCATGCTGTACTTTGGAAGAATCCCACGGAAGAAGCAGTGTAATCCATAGACGCAGTGTAATCCATGGAAATGTACATGTGCCTGGCCAAGCGCAGCCCGCATGGACGACCCAAATTCCTACGCCGCGACATCAAAATAGCGCAACGGAAACCAACTTACACGGGTTGCAACGCATCAGTCGACACGGGCAGAACGACCGATACGGTCGTCCCCTGTCCGACAGTGCTTTCCACTATCATCCTGCCCCCGTGGCTTTCCACAATTCGTTGGCTCACCATGAGGCCCAGTCCAGTCCCTCGTTCCTTCGTCGAGTAAAACGGTTCACCAAGCCGCTTCATCCGCTCTTTCGGGATGCCAACACCATTATCCACCACCCGAATGGCGACTTCCTGCCCGCATCCTTCCACACGAACCTCCACGTGCCCACCCTCAGGCACCGCCTCGACCGCATTCTTCACAAGGTTGACCAAGACCTGCTTCATTTGATTCGCCTCACACCGAATGGGTAAAACATTCTGATCAAAGTGATAAACCAGCACAACATTCTTTAAAATCGCTTGCGTCTGCAAGAGTTGAACCACATCTTGAACGAGCGGCTCTAGAGAATTCACCTTGTAGGTCGCGACCTGCGGCTTTGCTAACAGAAGAAACTCGCTGACGATGACATTAATGTGATTCAACTCTTCGCGCACAATCGCCAAATAGTGTTCCTGCACATCTGGCGGGACCGTTTGCAAAATCTCCATGAAGCCACTGATAGCCGTCAGTGGATTACGGATCTCGTGTGCGACTCCCGCAGCTAATTCCCCAACAATGGAGAGTTTTTCAGTCCGACGCATCAGTTCTTCCGTCTGCCTGCGGTCTGTGACGTCCTGAATCACACCAACCAATCGAGTCGCATCCCCCGAACGGTTGTACACCACCTCCGCGACGCTATGAACAAACCGCTCCACACCATCCGCCCGGATAATTCGGTACTCTACGTCCAACGTCCCCCCCTCGACGGCGTGATGAATAGCTTGTCCCACAAGTTCCCGGTCTTCCTCATGGATGTAGGACATCATGTCGAACTGGTGCCCATCAAACACGGTCGGATCGACGGCGAACATCTCCATCATCTCCGGAGACCAAGTCCGCATATCGTGCAGAAGATCCCACTCCCAACTCGCAAGCTGAGCCAACCGCTGCGCGTGCCGCAAACGCCGCTCCGTGTTTCGCAACGCCATCTCCGACTGTTGCCGCCTAGCCAAATACGTGACGAGCGTCAGGACGACCACGCCGCCCAGGAGGCCAACCATCACAAAAAAAGAGATAAAGATACCCCGAACTTTTCGACCCAGCGCGCTGCCCACTTGGTTGTGCACCTGCATCACTTGCGATTGAAGGTGATCAACCAATTGTTGAAAGTTCTCAATCTGCGTGGCCCCTGTCGCAAGCTCTCTCTGCGTGACGGGTTCCCCCAGCTGCTTGCGCAAAATCTGTGGCCGCCCGAACTGTGACTGCCACTGGTTTCCTTGCGAGATGGTCGTCTCCAGTTCGCGCCTCATGTCATTTGGAAACTTGCACTGGTGCAACGCATCTGCAATTTCAGCATACCGTTTGGAATCGGCTTCAAACGACGCTAGATAAGACGCGTCACCCGTGAGGTCATACCCCCGTTGCGACGTCTCCGCATCAATCAGGGAAATTTTCAATTCGTCCAGTTGCTGATCTATATGTAAATAATTCCCCATACTGTCTAGGGCGCTCTGCGTATTGATCTGAAAGAGCACCGCACTTGCAATAATCAGCGCTAGAAATACGCCCATAATGCAGAGTCCGAATCTCCATATTGTCTGTTCTGCTCTAACCCAATGGGCCGCCTTCAACTGCATTTGTCATTCCCCTTTACAGCAATCAAACAAAAGGACATACGACGACCCAATACAGACAGAAGGAGACGATGGAACCACCGTCTCCTACCTTGACCACGACCACCTTGGTTATTATATCGGAAAATCTAGAATTCGGTTGACGTCTCTTGTTTCCCAAGTTCCACCCCGGGGTCGTCGCTCAACGATAAAGGCGATCCGTCACTAAAGCGTTCCAACTCATTGTAGGCAGGGATACCGTGCGCCACAATATCCAGACCCTCATCTTCTTCCGCAGACCCGACACGAATTCCAACCGTCTTTTTGAGCACCCAGCCAATGGATGTCGCACAGACAAGTGCCCAGGCCACGACGACCAACACGCCCAGCAGCTGCACGGCAAACAGGTGGATATGCCCTGTCGTAATCAACCCAGATGACCGGTCAAACAACCCCACGCCCAGAGTTCCAAAAACCCCGCCAAAGCCATGTACCGCAACGGCACCGACCGGATCGTCAATATGCAAGGCATCTATCCAGCCTGTCGCGAGAATGACTAAAATACCCGCGAAAAACCCAAGAATCATTGCGGCGTAAGGCCCTATATACGCACAGCCTGCCGTCACGGCGACCAATCCACAGAGCGATCCGTTAATCGTCATACTGGGATCAGCCACCCGGAACTTGTACATACTGAAGAGAATGGCCGACATTCCACCTGCTGCAGCGGCCAAGAACGTATTGAGCGCAATCGGGGCGAGTTCCCCATTTGTTGCGCTCAGCGTACTGCCCGCATTGAATCCAAACCAGCCAAACCACAATATAAATGCGCCGCATGACGCAAGTGGTACATTGCTCGGAGCAAAGACGTTCACGCTGCCGTCTCGATTAAAACGATGCTTTCTTGGCCCGACTAGGTAAGCCAACATCAGCGCCATCAATCCACCCATAGCGTGAATGGCTGCAGACCCCGCAAAATCCTCCATCCCAAGCTTTGCAAGCCAACCACCCTGACCCCATATCCAGTGGGCTGAGATAGGATACGCCAGGCCGCAGGTGAGACAAACCGTTACGATGTACGCGGAAAACCGGAAACGCTCGGCAACGGCACCGGAGATAATCGAAACCACGGCAATCGCAAACCCAATCTGAAATAATATGAAGGCCTCCGGTGACAGGTGGCCTGGACCAAGTATTCGACCAAATCCGACAATATGCCATTTGTCGCCACCAAACAGCAGATGCGCCCCGACGAGATAAAAGGCAAGTGCGCCAAACGTCAGATCTACAAAAATTTTCATCGTCACGTTGACCGCATTTTTCGTCCTGACTAGTCCCGCTTCTAGCAGACTAAAGCCGCCCTCCATAAACAGCACAAGTGCCGCTGTAAGGACCACCCAAACGGTGTTCAGGGCGTTCTCCATAAGCAAAATCGCTCCCCTTAGCGGTTCAATTCATCTATCGTTTCATCGACGACACCCGTCCGTATGTTGTATGCTTCTAGAACCTCGTAGACGAAGATCTTGCCATCTCCCGTCTCACCCGTCTGTGCGGCGTCGATAATGGTTTGAATCGTTCGCTGCAAATATATGTCGGATACCACAATTTCCAGTTTGATTTTGGGATGTAAATTAATGTTGTACGTATGCCCGCGGTAAACACCCTGTGCGTTGCGCTCCTGTCCTCTCCCCTGCACAGGGATGACAGTAAACCCGTTGACACCCATGTTTCTCAGAGCCTTTATCACGGCTTGAAGTTTTTCAGGGCGGATGACCGCATCTATCCGTTTCACACACATCGCTCCTTTCTGCAGATTGTACAGGGAATCGCTTGGCTGTCTAGTTAAGAAATATACCAAACTATGAAACAGGACACTGTTGAATCGTGTCGAATTGATTTCACAACGAAAAAGGCAAACCTTCGGAAACGAAGTGACGCAAAGCTACAGGGGCTACCTCTGCAGATTTCGGTCTGCGGATATGCCAGCCAGCTACCGTGACCGGACAAACGACACCCGTATCACGGGTGTCGTTTTTTTATGATACCGACAGAATACATTGAGGGGGCGCCAACGTGAAAACCAGGACGTGGTTTAATCGGAAAGCTCCAGGACATGCGCAGGGCCTGGAGATTCTGAGCATTGGCAGGTGGGAATATCACGTCTCCACAAGAGAAGTTCGTTGCTCACCTGAAGTGTACCAAATTTTCGGTCTTACCTCGAACACAGAATCCCTTCGCCCAAACATGCTTGTCGAACGGATTCACCCCGCCGACCGGGAAATCATCCGAGCCTACTGGCGACAAGTCTTTCAAGACAAACTGCAAAGCCGCAGCTTTACGTACCGCATTCGCGGGCCACAGAACCAATCGCGCTATGTACAAGGCACAGCTGAATGCGTATATGACGAGAACGGCACGCTGACGCACGTCGAAGGTACCCTACGCGATGTCACGAGGATGGTCATGCAGCACAATCTGTTTGTGCTCAAAAACCAACTCCACGTCCTCGAAAACTACGAGACTGACCCACTCGTCATTCTCGACAAACACCTAAACGTCGCAAAGTGGAACCAGGCTTCACAAGCACTATTCGGTTGGAGCGAAAAAGAATTGCTCTTGCACCAGCCGGTTCATCTTCGCATGGAAAACAAAGAGGCGATGTATAACCTCTATCAGACAGCGCTACAGCACGGTGGGACAATTTGCTTTGACAACGATTACATAAGACGGGACGGAACCACGTTCACAGCCACCGTTTGCCTATTTTCACTGCATAATGAGTTGGGCGAGATCATCGGTGTGGCGGAGCATTACCAACCGCTCATCCATTCCAACATGACAGAGCAAGCGAGCGTTCAGAGCGAGCCGCATCTGCATGCGCTGACACGTCACTCCTCGGACGTATTCCTCACCCTAACACGTGACATGCGCATTTCATACGTAAGTAATGCTATCGAGAACGTGCTCGGCCATCGTGCTATTGACGTCGCTCAAACCGATTTTTTAGCACTCGTACACCCAAACGACAGGCAACTGTGTGAAGAGGCCATTCAAAACCTGTCAAACGGGAAACAAAATAAAATCAAAATTGAACTGCAAATTCAGAATAAAGACGGCATATGGCGCATTTGCGATGCGACGTTCCACAACTTGCACAAAGGAAAGCGTACCGACGGGTATATCGTAAACTTCCACGACATCACAGAGAATAAGCAAACTCAGGAGCTCATGAACTACATTGCCGATCACGACTGGTTGACCGACCTACCCAACCGGCGCGCATTCGAAGAACAACTATCGGCCATGATTGGACTCGCAGCAAAGCGCAATCACCCGTTCGCCGTTTTAACCATGAATCTGAATAAATTCAAGTATATCAACGACACACTTGGGCATTCAATAGGGGACAAGTTAATTCAGACAATATCTCAGGACATCCGCACGCGCATTCCATCAGAGTGCATCGTCGCCAGAATTGGTGCAGACGAGTTTGCCATTCTCGTCCCGGGTGCCGAAAACCAGGAACACGTATATCACCTGGCTGACCAATTGCTCCATCTGTTTGAACGAGAGATTCGGATTGACCAGTATGCCGTATACGTCTCAGCCGGAATTGGCATCAGCTTTTATCCAATCGACGGAACCGATACCGAAACGCTGATGAAACACGCCGATATCGCCTTACACCATGCAAAGGACGTAGGGCACAGCGCCATGCAGGTGTATTCCACGAACCTGACGGCCGGCGCGTATAAACAGTTTTCCTTAGCGAACGACTTTCGCACCGCACTGCGAAACAATGACTTCGTTTTGCACTATCAACCGCGCATTGACGCCGTCACGGGGCGCATCGTTGCTGCTGAAGCGTTGATTCGGTGGGACCACGAAGACTGGGGGCTCGTCTCCCCCGGCGAGTTCATCCAAATTGCCGAGGACAACGGTCTCATTGTCCCACTCGGCGACTGGGTGATTGAGACCGTCTGTCAGCAACTCCAGACATGGAGCAATTCCATTGCCAAAGGCATCAAAGTGTCGGTCAACGTGTCCGCAAAACAGTTTCTCGTTGCGAATTTCGTCGACTCAGTTCGCAACGCCTTAAAGAAATACAATGTACCCCCGCAACAACTAGAGTTTGAGATTACAGAAACGACCATTATGCCGAATGAGCCATCGGTGGTGAAAGCCATTGAACAACTGCGTACGATGGGTATCGCGATTTTCTTCGACGACTTTGGAACCGGCTACTCATCCCTCAGTTGGCTGCACCGCTATGAATTGGATGGCATTAAGCTGGATCGGTCGTTCGTGTCACACGTCCCTGACCACTGGGCACCTACACAAATTGTAAGCTCAGTGATTCAACTGGCACACAGCCTAGGCCTGACGGTGGTCGCGGAAGGCGTGGAGACCATACAACAACTCGACTTTTTAAAACAGGCAAAGTGCGAGCAAATTCAAGGATTCCTCTTCAGCAAACCCGTTCCAGCCCAGCAGTTTGAGGAACTCCTGCGCACGGGTGTGTTGACACCGAATCCTGTACATCAGACGAGCCCGGCACCCATTGAAAACCGCCGCAAACACTTCCGAGTGACCCCGCCGCACCCGATGGTTGCAATGGTAACCATCGCCGCGGTCAACTCACGACGGTTGTCCCTTGGGTACACGGACATTTTACTCATGGACATCGGGCCAGGCGGTCTGCGGTTTGTCTCGAATCTCCGATTTCCTGCAAACCATGGCGTCGTCCTGCACTTCAAACTGACCTTATTTAAACGCATCATCGAATTGGAGGGATCGATTGTCTGGTCTGAAGAAGTAGCGGACAATTTACTTCAATACGGAGTGGAATTCTCATTGGATGAAGCTGAACGCAAAAAGCTCTTCCCACTGTTTAATGACTTTGCTATACAAGTCCAGGCCGGAAAGTTTGACGGTGAATGGTTTACTGGTCCGCTCGACTCGTTCTTCCAATCATAACAGTGAAATGGATCACGCTTATTGATTTATTGATAAAGATGATACAGTCCTTTGGGCTCATACGAACGAAGTCAGACCACGAGGAGTGACCAGAGGATGTTTGCGATTCCGGGGTTTCTTAAAGAAGATTGCCAAACCGAGCACAACCTGTGCACATCGCCAAGACGAACAGGCGGTCACTCAGACGGACCGCCTGTTTTCTTTTCAAAACCGGGCTTTACTCATCTGCTTCGTGACTGAAGTGCTTCTTCACGCTCTCGACCGAGTCACCTTCGATGACATACTCAGCATCTGGCGTCGTAAATTTGATGAGGCGTTTATCCACATCAAACGTCGTATCCCCCAAGTGAATTTCGTACGTGTCCCCTGCGTCTGTGGTGATAATCAACTCTCCCCATTGCTTCAACTGTTCATGTACAGATTCCATTTTCACACAGATCACCTCGTCCAAAATTATGCCCCGTTTGTTGGACTACAACACGCCGTCAACCGCATAGCGAAAGCGACAAAGGCATACAACGAAATATCTATGTACTGAATCTAAGCAGAACCAAAACGCTGTAACATCAAAGGAGGTATGGAATCTCGAGCGACGACCGACTGGACGCACCCGCTATAGAGAAGCGGAAAGATTCTCTATACGGAAAATCCCCGGACACTCACTCTGCGGATGGCTAGAAGGCCACGCTCCACATCGCGGGTCCGCCCAGTGATAGGCCCTCACTCGCCAGACGTTAAGCGACTTCCACTTGAGCGATGATAGCCAATAAGAGCTGTAGGAGAACTTGAATGTTAAACGAGATTTCTGTGCTCGACAGCTGAACTCTGACAGACTGCGAATTTTCCACATGAATGACTTTTCGCGTGCGCTGAATATCGCTCAATTGCGACACGATTTCCTCGACAATCGAGTTGGCGGTATTCTCGCCCACCGTCAAACTCAGAATGGTCGCCAGCGCAAGTTGTAAAGTCAGTTGGAGATTGAGTGCTGCCGTCAAGTCCTGGTTCACAATCTCGACATCACAAGAGTCCCGTACAATCACAATGAGGCAATTCTCCTCATCCGTGAAAACCGACGTCTCATCCACTTGAACAATTTCGTCGGCTGCCTCGACATTCGGCAACTCAAGCGCAAACTCGGCGTTGTCGCCTTCTGCCCACTCGGGCTCAAAACGCCGCTTGTGACGCGTTTCACTCGTCAAGTGCGGCTTTGGCAAGTACAGGCCCTCAGCTTTGTTGATATCGTAATCGTAGCCAAACGACAGGCGGTTATGACGCCGCTTGCGCATCGTTTGAGCACGTCGACCAAACTTTTTCACGACCAATTTGCCGTGCTGCTTTCGTAACTTTCTCTTGCGTGAACTCATTGTGCTCCCCTCCGGATCACGCCACTTGCGCCCGGGTCACTCGACTGGCGCATCGCCACCGTGACGACGCGGCCAAACCAGTCGTTTGCGAACCCTGTTCCGCTGCGGCGCCTGTTCTTCCTCGTCCTTCTCCTGCGTAACATGATCAGCGACAATGATTCCATGCTCTGCAAATACGCGACTCGCTTCAGCCTGAGCGGTCTCCAGCAACTGCACAAGGCGATTTACCTTGCCAGACGCTTCGCCCTCACCGCGCTGAACCTGATCAAAAAGCGCGTTCAGATTTGGCGAAGTGCCTGTTTTGTTTTGTTCATCACCCGCTGTACCCATCTTGCTCCCCCTTCAAGCAACGGCCGCCCCATGTTGGGGCGGCAAATGTACCCTCCTGTGGAACTTAGAGGATTTCCAACTTCGCAATGATAGCCAAGAGAACCTGAAGCAGGATTTGAATGTTGACGCTGGCTTCAGCCGCCGTCGTGGTTACCGTGATTCCACGGGAGTTCTCAACGACTGTCTTTTGGTGGATATCCTGCCGCGTGCGAATCCGTTGCAAAAGATCCTGTGTGATACTGTCTGCTTGTTGCCCATCGGCAATAGAGATGTTGATAATCAACGCAATCGCCAATTGGATAGCGACCTGCAGGTTGACGGCTGCCTGAATGTCCGTCGTCGTCACCGTTACATCACAAGAGTCCTTGATGTAAATGTGTTCGTCGTTGCTCTGCACGGTCTTAATGGATTCCGTCGCGGATTGACTTACGCCACCACGTGGGGCACATGGATGCTCAGCACTTGGGTCTAATGCGGACCATTTCTTCTCACTTGACAACTCACTCACTCCTTACGTTTGATACCACACGGTATTACACGAAAGACTATTTTGTATGGGGCATTCCCCCAGAAGCACACCTATTTTTTGGACGTTCCAGTGAAAGGAACGCGTTATCTGCGCCGGCGAGGGTTCGCCGCCGCGTCGGTCGCTTCAGACGGAGCATGCAAATCCTTAGGAACTTGTGTCGTCTTCACAGCCTGCTGCTTCATGAACTCGTCGACTTGCGCCTGCAGATCTTTGACTAATTCCCGGATTTTCTGCTTTTGCTCATCGGAAATTTGCCGGGTATTCTCGCGACGGATGCCATGTTTCGACAGCACATCAGAAATCAGCAACTCGCCGATCCCCTTTGTCACCTCGTTCATGTCACTCACCAAATGATCCTCCTTCGGCCAAGAGATATGTGGCACTGTATGCGAAAGCGCCCGCAGATTCTCACGTCATCCGCCCGCATCGCCTGCGACAGGCACCAATTGGATGAAATGGTCGGCGTTGAACATGTTAAATCGACAGAGGAATCTGCGACGCAACGCGGAATCTTCTGACACTACATGGGGAAATCGAACAGGTGCGCGCGAAGTCAACAAGGGTACAGGTACTACATGCATCTCACCGGTCGCTATCAACATCGATGCCGATCACCCAGAGGAATTCGCAAATATAGCATACGGGATTCGTATGGCCCATCGAGGATGGCTGAAGAAGACAGACGCTGTTGGTTCTTTATAGTAGTACACATGTGTATAATGGATCTTTGTTTGGTTTTGTGGGAGGCTTATTTAAAAATAATTATCTCATAAGGAAGTTGTCGATGAAATCCTTTATAAAGGTTAATTTTGTGAGTTTGTTATACGCTCTTTTGTTCTTTGTGGAATTTGAACTAGTCCTCAATGTTTATCGCATAAGTATACTTACACATTTGGAATTAGGTACTGTTAATAACATTATAATCTCTATAGGTATTTTGTTTATTATAACCTTCACAATCTCAATTTTGATTTTAATAAGAAAATGGATGGGGAATAAAAAGTCTATATTTTGGTCAGTATTGCTTTGGGTACCATACCTAGCCGTTTTTATATGTGTTTTTTCTTATCTTTTACCATTTAAAAATCCAGAGAACGCCCCTAGTTCAGCAGCTGGCTTAATCATTATTGGAATGATAATTGTATACCCCGTTTATATTGCAATGGTGAATTTATTTGGACTGGGACTGCACAAATATTTGTAAGGTATGCGCATTTGAACACCCATCTCCCCTTCCTTTGAGGACTGGCTGAAAATTGACTTCAGCGCTGGTCTGCCCTTGTCCTTTGCTCTCTTAGATTTACAACCCTATGGCTTCGAATAAGTCTCGAATCGAAGGGGCAGCCAGAAGAGCCTGCAACCCACCCCCGTTCAAGCAGCTTTGCGCCTTTACCTACACATCTGCCATCCAGCCGCAAACTGACTCGTCGGTTCACAGAGGATTAATGATACTGCAAAGCCTCCATTGCCCGAATCACCAAATAAAACATATCGTTAACGGGTGTCGCAACCCCATACTGACGCCCGAGCCTTCGCACGGCGCCCGCCATGTAGTCCACCTCTGTTTTTCGCCCCGCTTCAATATCCTGCAGCATAGACGTCTTGCCATCTGGCGACATCGCGTACAATATTTCATCAAAGCCGGAGATGTCGTCCTGCGATAAATGAACGCCTACATGTTCAGCGAGCGCCACAACTTCCTGCATCCCGCGCACCATCAGCTCATGCGCCTCGGGAACAGCTTGAAAGACGCCATAAGGTGCTCGAAGCACAGCTGATGCTTGATTCACGCCGACATTAATCATAAATTTCCACCATAGCGTTCGAAGCATGTCCGTGGGGATCTCATACGGAATATTCGCCCGTTCAAAAAGCGATTTTACGCGCTGCACCTTGGCTGAATACACCGTGTTATCCCGCTCCCCAAAACAGATGCGGCCAATCCCAGAGAACCGAACGGACGCGCCTTCCCGCACTGCGTCAATCGCAACGCAAATCGCATATAACAGGTTCTTGTCACCATAAGCCTGTGCAATCATCTCCTCACTAGAGATGCCGTTTAACAGTGACAAAATAATCGTGTCTGGGCCGACGTGACGACGGATATCGGCCAGCGCCTGCGCCAATCCCTCATACTTCACGGCAATAATCACCAAATCAGCAGGATGAACCTCTGTCTCTGGGGAAACGTAATCAAACGCATAGGCGCGCCCATTGACCACCATATCGCGCGAGCGATAGCGCGCAATCCGCTCCTCGTCGGCAATGACGCGGACGCACTTCGGATTCATATCATACAGCCGACTCGCATAGGCAGCGCCAATGGCACCCAATCCGATTACCGAAACATTTTGAATTTCACGCATATGACATCCCCCTACTATATCGACACCTACCACCTATTATAATATAACCCCCGTCGCCGCGGACCGAAGGATTCCTCCCTTATGTGCGCTACAATCGCCGTGATAACCTCTTTGATTACAAGACAAAGATGAACCAGATGTATGACCAGATGGGCGACTGTCCATCGTGTAGCCGCTCACACTGCTTGTCGGTGATTCGTTCACCGTCAATGGCGGAGCGGCCACATCGTCAATCAGCCACTGATTTGAGTGCTGTACCGCCGGCCATTTGAGCCAGACAGACGCTAGCCTACTGACCCCCGTTGCTACTCCTGGTCGGTCAAAACCCGCTGAACATGACTGTCATCAATCGCTTCGCTGTCTCTCACTGCTGCATCGTACAACGCCTGTGTACATAATTGGTTCACGACACGCGGAATACCTCGGCTTGCCGCATACATCATCTGGACCGCGCCGTCTGTAAACACAGGTAGGCTGGTACCGGTCTGCTTCATCTGGTGCCGAATGTATTGACCCGTCTCCTCACGGTTCATCCCAGCCATATGGTAAGCCATCTCAATGCGCTGCGAGATGGCCTCATACTTTTTCAGTCGCAGTTTGCGTCGCATTTCTGGTTGTCCAACAAGTAACAGCGAGAACGGAGAACTGGCATCCATCTGCTGGTTGCGTGCAAATCGCAGTTCTTGGGTCATCTCTTCGGACATGTCTTGGGCCTCATCAATTACCACGACCCACCGACGGTCCGTTGCGCCAGACTGGCCTTGAATTCGCTCCCCCCATAACTTTCTCGCCTTGCTCAGGCCAAACGGCATCGCCTCTCCCATGTGGGACAGGAGTTCAGCATAGAAATCCTTCGGTTTGAGCCCGAGTATACAAATGTAGACAGGTTGGAACTTCATCTCATCCAAGCCCATTAGCAATTGTCGAACCAGCGTGGTCTTGCCACTGCCAACTTCACCGGTGAGAAGGCCTAAAGCCCGGTGCTCCAGCACGTAATTCAGCCGCGCCATAGCTTCGTGGTGACCTTTTGTTTCGAACAGGGCTTCGCCCGCCACATCCCGCCGAAATGGGGTCTCTCTCCAATTCCACTTTTCCGTCGGTGTCACTGCGGCTCACCATCTTTCACGGCTGAGAATTGAAGCCCTTCAGAAGCCTGTCTCTTTCGTTCCTTCAGTGCGTCAAAGATGCTTACACCAGGGTCTGTTTCGCCCTGCACGGATGACTCGGGTTGTACACGCCTGTCGTGGCGTCGCGTTAAATCAATGGTTCTGGCATCGTCCCAGCGTTGGTCATCCCTCCAAACCTGAATCACGGATAAATCGAATGGGTCGTAGCGCAGTTGGACTTTTGCCCCCACCAACTCACTGGCTACCTCAAACTGGCTTCCTTGCAGCGACACGCAGCCAGTTTTATCTACCTTTCTTTCTTCTTGCCAATAAAATACCTCGTTCAATTCTGCCTCGGGCACGCGCCTTGGCTTTCTGTTGGTCAAGGCAGCGCGTTCTTCCGGCGAAACACCGGTGCTTCCATGCCTCCTTGTATGGTAGAATGCAGTGATCCAAGTGTGAAATACGTCATTGAGCTCCTCAAGCGTCTCCACATCGCCACTTGCCACGGCGTTCATACGCTTCTGGAACGAAGTTGGTATCTAGGAACCTGAAGAATCGTTCAATTTTTCCTCGTCCACTAGGGCGGTACGGCTTACTGTGCGAGAGATGGATGCCAAGCCTTGCACAAATCCGCTTGAGATGGTGGGATGAAAAGTATACTGATCCCAGAGTCAACCCAGACAGATGATGTGATGTAAAATAGACGTAGTGAGGTGTTTGACTCATGCCAGGACGTAAGTGGACTGTGGACGAGAAAATGAACATTGTGTTGGAAGGGATGGTTCCCGGGGCGAACATCAGCGAGGTTTGCCGACAGCATGGTGTAGCCCAAAGTCTGTATTACAAGTGGCGTGACGCATTTCTGACCGGTTAAAGGAGCCTGTGAAGAAGGCGAAAAAAGCGGTTATTGAGAAAGACGCCCTATTGAAACAGCGGATTCGCCATCTATGCGAGAGATTCCCACGATATGGATACCGTAGAATCAAGGTCATGTTGCGTCGTCAATACAGCATGCAGGTAAACCATAAACGAGTACATCGGCTCATGCGGGAAATGGGATTGTTGGTCAAATCCCCACAGCGAGAAGCTTCCCGAAAGAAGCGGTCTAGAAAGATTCCGGTGAGTCAGTCAAACGAACACTCCCAGTGCGATATGACAAAAATTTGGTGTGGTAAGGATGGCTGGGGATATCTGTTCGCGGTAATCGATGCGTACGACCGTGAAATTGTGGGGTATTCGTTTTCGCGCTATTGCCGGACAGAGGAATTGCTGCAGGCTGTGGATAACGCATTCAACTACCGATTCCCGAGTGGGGTACGAGGGGCAAACTTAACGCTCAGAAAACATGAACGGACAGGTTATAACAACCCGGACGCAGATGGCTATATTGTGGACGCTCAGATTATTTGACGTTGGAATTCTAAGTCTCACTGTCGGTTAGAATGAACGCGGAAATGGTACGCACTTTGTCGGTTATTGGAAAATAAAGGGGCGCGTGAGCGCCCCTTCGGCAACGTACGGGCCTAGGTGTATATCCATCTTGCGGCGTAGGTTCGGTTGCGCATCAGCACGAATGCGTCACACCTCTTTGCGTCTTCGTGGAAAATGGCGTACCATCCCTCTCCACACAGCTCAATCCTCGCGCCATAATAGGTGTCGCCGACTCTTATTTCAACAGCTTCTCCGCAGTGCAGGTGATACTCGACTTTGTCATTCGTAAAGCACCATCGGTCCCTTAGTGGACTAAATTGTAGATTCCCCTTCATCAACCGTCACCTCCATCCATGCGCGTTCCACATGGCTGTTGTCCACCACTTGGTGCCCTAGCGTTGCGGCATCAATCAGGGCGCCACGGCACAGCGTGTGTCAACATCGGATTTAATTCCTCAAAAAAATCGGGTCGATTTCCCCAAAAACATCGCGTAAGATTCCTCGGACATATGTTCGGTTAGCCTCTCACCTCCTAGTATATTGATGTTACGTACTCCAAAGAGTTTTGAGATAAAATTCTCGTAGCGGTCGGGGTACTACAATCACCTCCTTGGGACCATTGGTTCTCGACAGAAAGAGTGTAGTCCCCGCCTTGCGAGCGTTTACGAATGAGCTGGATGTTGGAGGGGTTGACCCCTGTCTTCGAATCTCAAACTAGGTTGTAGATCGCAAGGTTGTGCGGTTCCGACCCATTTGGAGGTACGTGCTGTGTATTTTGTTGGTATTGACATTGCCAAACGCCATCATGAAGCCTGTATCATCGACTCTGCTGGGCAGAGTCAAGGCAAGACGCTACGTTTTCCAAACACGCAGGCTGGTGGCCAGAAGCTGATCCAGTGGATGCAACATGTCGATCCCGATTTGTCATCCACAGAAGTCGCTCTAGAAGCTACAGGCCACTACTGGTTGGCGTTACACTCGTTTCTCCGTAAGCATGGTGTCAAGGTGCAGGTCATCAATCCCATTCAGTCGGATGCATTTCGCAACATGTACATTCGACAGACCAAAAATGACACGAAAGACGCATTCATCATTGCTGAGGTGTTGCGCTTTGGACGGTACACCACGACAGAACTCGGCAGTGACGAAATCGTTGCTTTACAGCAATTGAGCCGGTTTCGGTTCAGTCTGGTCGATTCTATTTCAGACCTAAAGCGGCAAGTCATCCGTGTGCTCGACATGTTGTTTCCCGAATACGAGCGACTGTTCTCCGACCTATTTGGCAAAACATCCTCCGAATTGTTGATGGAATACACAACACCGGAAGAAATCCTTGCCGTAGATACAGAAGAATTGGCGGCTTTCATGGCCAAACACAGTCGGAACCGTCTCGGACTGGACAAGGCGGAGGAGCTCAAGTCTGCCGCTGCCTCGTCGTTTGGCATTGACACAGCGCTGGATGCGTATCGGCTACAACTATGCCTGCTTCTTCAGCAAATTCGCTTTACAGAGGAACAGTTAGAATCCCTGAACGCCGAGATAGAAAAACGCTTAAAGAGCATGGACACCAATCTCGTGACGATTCCGGGAATCGATCCGGTTCTTGCTGCTGCGATACTCGGTGAAATCGGGGACATTTCCAGATTTCCAACTGGCGCCAAGCTCGTTGCGTTCGCCGGGATCGACCCTACGGTGCGAAGTTCGGGCGAATTTACCGGAACCCACAACCGAATGTCCAAACGAGGCTCACCGTACTTACGACGGGCGATTTGGCTTGCTGCAAATGTCGCCAAAATGCACAACCCAATCCTTAAGGATTTTTACGATCAGAAGCGTGCCCAAGGGAAACACCACCTGGCTGCAACGGGCGCTGTCGCCCGCAAAATGACGTACATCATTCACGCCGTTCTGCGGGATAAGAAACCATACGAACCAATGGCGTAAGGTAGCAAATCGGCTGAACATTCAAACCACGTCTGTCTTCGACAGGCTTATATAGATGCGCCTAAAAATCATTTCCCTTCATGGTTCTTAGAACTCGAAAGAGTGCTTGACATTAGATAGCTGGTCTTTGGCGGTGCAGCTGGTCTCATAGATTTTGTTTTGGGAACGGGTATTGACAGGGAGTTTTGGGTACATGGATTACGCAAGGGCAGAAACACCCAGTTCCACATGGACGATATTGCTCTGACCGTCATTTTCGGTTCCTTGCTGGGGCAGGAACGGATTTTCCACTTTGAGGACATCGAACAAGATCCCCTGTAGAAGCTGAAGTTGGACGTGCCGAAACTGCCTGATACGACTCTGTTGTATAAGGATCTGAAGCGGCTCGGTTCCGACGCTGGCATCAAAGCGATACGTTCGGCGCATAGACAAATCCTAAGGTCACTTCTCCCCAAAGGACAAGGCATCGTGGTCGATATCGACTCCTCTGTAGAGACTGTTTATGGCGCGCAGCAACAGTCCGCTGTTGGATATCATCCACACCATCACGGACGAGCGAGTTTCCATCCCTTGCTGGCGTTTGATTCACTCACTGGTTGTTGTCTCTATGATGAGTTGCGCTCTGGTGACGTCCACACATCAGATGGATTTGCGGATTTCTACAAGGCGATGAAAGACCGGTTGCCGGATGGCGTCAACATTCGTGCCGTCCGCATGGATAAAGGGTTTACCGGAGAGAAAGTGTTTCAGATATTGGAGCAAGATCAGCGGGATTACGTCATCAAACTGAAGTGGACCAAGCGACTCGCACAGTTGGCGCAAGCGCCAAATCTACTCTGGCACTGCATCACAGAGAGTGACCGGGAACATTGTGACGTTACTTCCATCATGTATCAGGCAACATCCTGGGACAAGCCTCGGTGGGTCGTGATTGTACGTCGCTTGGACATTGACCCACAGGAGTGCCTGTGTGCGGATTGGCTCTGGGAATACGAAGCGATTGCCACAACGCTTGACTGGAGCGGCGAGGATGTATGGCACTTCTATAACTTTCGTGGTAACGCTGAGAAGCACGTCGCGCTACAACCAGGAGTGCGACAGTGGACCGCCGGACGGCTCAGACGAAGACTATTCCATCTACCTGGGATTCTGGTGCGTCATGCACGCCAGTGGAGCATTCGTCTTCCCGTGTATGCCAAGCATCGGTCGTTGCTCATGCTTCATGCCGCCACGTAGATTTTCTTCCAATTGAAAAAGTGGAGTTCATAGCCTGGCTTGGGGAGGGGGGAATTGTGTCCATTGCTCTAGTTCCGTACCATGATTTCGCCGTGTTCGCTAACAAATCCACCAAATACTTGAAAACACGCCCCGATCAATGACCTCAATCACCTAATCGTCGAAATCCGGGTTAATATATTTTACAGTGATATGCGTAATATACTACGCCCAACGTCTCTTTATAAAGTGTACGAAGTAAAGCGCGCGCTAACTCGTAACATTGAATAAGGGGAGAGAATCAAGATGGCAACCACGTTTCAGCAAGTAGCATCAGCCTGTAACGGTGACGACACATGCTTCGTAAACAACTCTGATATTCAATCGTGGGCATCGACGACGTCTAGGAACGCAGAACTTCCTCGTGATCTCATTCTTGCGCAATGGATTTTTGAGGGAGCACCTAAGCCGAATGATACATGCACCTTGTGTAACAATCCCGGCAACGTAGAACACGGTACTTTCTCCGGCTGCGGATCGACATATAGCACAGCGAGTTGTCCGTCGTATCCTTCATTAGGGTACCAAAGCACCGGGCTTGCCGGAGCAGAGATGATGGCTGCTGTTCTGAATGCACGATTCTGTTCTGTGAAGAATGCGTATTTGAATAGTGTAGGGCTAACGTCTGGTGGTACTAAATTATACAACTATGCACGGTCAGCAGGTTGGGAAGAACTTGCTGCTCAAACCTATGATGCAGCATATGCTCTCGGGAATTCTGGTTGGGCTTCGAGTCAGTATACTTCCAACTACATTGGAGCATCTCCCGCTTCATCTGTGCCTGGGTCTGGTTTGATCTATATGATCCACATGCACAACTTGGCGCAGTACGATCAAATTGGCTGAAAGGGGTTTGTGAGAGGGCTCCATAACCGGAGCCTTCTTTTTATGATGCAAAGGAAAGTCAATCTGTGATTGCGTGTGTACAAACCAAACAGATGTTATCTGTTATCAGGTAGCCCACTGCCCGTCTGCATATCTGAATACCTTCAGCAGATTGTGACACATCGCAACCAGTGACCATTCGCCTTGTACCTTTTCATGGCCTCGTAACGAAAACTTGTCGAACCCCCGGCAAGCTTTGATTTGCCCGAAAACAGGTTCGACTATCGTTTTTCGGCGAGTATAAACGGCACGTCCCATCTTGGTCTTTAGCTGCGCTTGGTACCAGGAGACTCAACTCGACCTAAGGTCGATGCTCCTGTCAGCCTGAGACTGCCCCTATCATACCATCTCCAGCGAGGGCTTTTTGAAAAACCGTGTCGCCGTCGTCTTATTTCTTATACCCTTTTTCAAGGAACCAAGATAAAGCAGTGAAATTCCCAGTACCTAATTGGTATTCCATCCGTCTTATTCCATTCCCAACGCCTCAATGCCGAGAGGCTATCAATTGCTCTACTGATTTAGGTCTTGTCCAATTATAACACGGGGCTTAAGAGGAAGACGGCGGCATTCAAATCGTAGCGAGTATGAATTGTAGAGCTTTTACGAGCAAACTGACTTCGTGTATGATTATATTGTGTCACCCAAAAGGTGCTCCCTCTTAAGCCCCGGTATATATTTGGAAAATATCCGATGTTTATAGAATAATAAACTCAGGAGGCGTTGTCCGTGTTAAGACGTAAATTTTCTCAGCAGTTTAGGGAGCAGGTTGTGAAAGAGTGTTTAGAAACCGGAAACGTATCGATTGTGGCACGCAAGCATAATATTCTTTCGAATGTGGTCAATCGTTGGGTGCGCCAGTATTAGAATGGAGGGCTCTCAAACGGGAAGACCCGTGTGGGTGCTACGGTCGTTACGAGTGATGAATATCAACAGCTCGTAGCAGAGAAAAAGGAATTGGAGAAAGCAAACGAACAGCTGAAGAAAACGTTAGGGGAACAAACGCGTTGTGGGGGTCTCTCGTTCCACATATTACTTTCAAGAGACACATGAGCCCAAACCACGGGTTTATCGCGGCGGAAGACCTATACCAGGTTATTCTTTAGCTAGGGATGGACGTAAAGTCAGTGATGAACAAATCAAAGAGTGGTTAATGGAAGAGGTTGAAGCGGACGGATTCGGCTATGGATACGTCAAATTAATGGTGCAGTTACGGAGACATCATGGGGTGATTATTAACAAGAAGAAGGTCTATCGGCTATGTAAGGAACTAGGCATTCTGAAACCGCAGCGTCCATTGCATCGTCACTATCCTAGGAAATTAGCCCGAAATCGGGACATTACTGCCCCAAACCAACTTTGGGAGGTTGATCTGAAATACGGCTATATTCATGGCGAGGACAAGTTCTTTTTTATCTTGTCGTATATTGATGTGTTTGACCGCGAGATTGTTGGATATTACATCGGGCTACGCTGTGAAGCGAAAGATGCAGTCATGACGCTAAAAAGCGCACTGTGGAAGAGAAAGCTATTGACAGGTGGACAAGCAATGCCAGTGATTCGTTCGGATAACGGTCCACAGTTTATCAGCAATGTATTTGAAGAGGCGTGCGAGGAACTGAAGATTGAACATGAACGGATTCCGCCCAAAACGCCTAACATGAATGCACATATTGAGTCATTCCATCGTCTGTTAGAAGATGACAGATTATCCTCATGTGAATTAGAGACGTATGCAGAGGCATACGAAACGGTGGATAAATACATGAGGTGGTACAACAACGAGCGGATTCATTCAAGCGTTCACTATTTGTCACCCGCAGAATTCCATCGTGAACATGTGAAAAACGGGTTGATGACGACAAAGCCGATCCGCGTTTAAAAGCACGGGAGAAAAATTCTGGATACCGTTGAAGTTGTGTTCGAATCTTAAGTCACTTTTCAAAAGACATCGATTGTCCAATAAGAGGGGGTTGATCCGAATATACTAGGAGGTGGCGGCATTCAAATCGTAGTGAGTATGAATTGTAGAGCTTTTACGAGCAAACTGACTTCGTGTATGATTATATTGTTTCACCCAAAAGGTGCTCCTTCCTAGCGAAGATGTGTTAGAGTCTCAGGTAGTGGTGTAAATTCCACGGCTAGATCTTGACGAAAAAGCCATCGAGTGCAATCTACTAAAAGTGTCCAGCAAATAGTAGAGGGAGGCACATCGATGGCTTCTACAGACAAGATCGCACTTTTGGAGCTCATTCGCAAGATCGGATTAGAAGATGGTGATGTGGATTTCTTGAAGGAGGGGCTAAGAGTCCTCACCCAGGCTGTGATGGAAGCGGAGGTGAGTTCCCTCATTGGCGCTGAACGGTATGAGCGTAGTGAGAAGCGCAGCAATAGCCGCAATGGACACAGAGACCGGGAATGGGATACCCGTGTTGGAACGATTGACCTGCAAATCCCAAAGCTTCGTAAGGGGAGCTACTTTCCGAGTATGCTAGAGCCTCGGCGCAAGGCTGAGAAGGCACTGCTTTCCGTTGTCCAAGAGGCATACGTACATGGCGTGAGCACCCGTAAGGTGGATGAATTAGTTGAATCCATGGGCATTCAGGGGCTCAGCAAGAGCGAAGTCTCTCGAATCTGCAAAGAGCTCGACGACGTAGTCCAGGACTTCAAGAACCGCCCATTGGAGGGGATGTATCCGTATCTGTGGATAGATGCAACCTTCCCGAAAGTACGAGAAGGCGGACGGGTACAGAGTATGGCGTTTGTCATTGCCATTGGCGTGAGAGACACTGGTGAGCGTGAAGTGCTGGGATTTGACATTGGCACAAGCGAAGACGGCTCATTTTGGCTCACGTTCATCCGCAGCCTGGTCGCACGTGGACTGCGAGGCGTGCAGTTGGCGATTAGCGATGCACATGAGGGACTTCGCAGTGCGATTGGATCTGCGTTGACCGGAGCCACGTGGCAGCGCTGCCGCGTCCACACAATGCGCAATATTCTTAGCCAGGTGCCCAGAGCGTCACAGGCGATGGTTTCATCCATTGTCCGAACGATCTTTGCTCAACCGACGCAGGAAGCTGCCAAGCAGCAACTGTCTGTCGTTGTGGAGCAACTCCAAGAGAAGTTCCCGAAGGCGATGAACGTGTTGGAGCGTGCGGAGGAAGACGTGCTAGCGTACATGGCATTCGCGAAGGAACACTGGAAGCAGATTTGCTCGACAAATCCACTGGAGCGTTTGAATCGCGAACTCAGGCGGCGCTTTGATGTGGTTGGCATATTCCCGAATCGGGAGTCCGTGGTTCGTCTTGGCGGTGCAATTCTTCAAGAGCAAAGCGATGAATGGGTTGTTGCAAGGCGGTATTTCAGCCGAGAGTCTATGGCTAAACTAACCGGCAACGACGAACAACAATTGCTGGCGCCAACGTCAGTTTTGCATAAATAGCAGACACTGAGTGGTTGCACTCAATTTACACCACTTGACGGGACACTACCGAAGATGTGGTTCTCGACAAACTCATCTTAGCCATACGGGGAGCACCTTTTCAGTGATTCACACCAGTTTATGAGGACACAATCGTCGAAATCCGGGATTAATGGAGGTTTTAAAATGAGCCGAAGTTTGAAAGGCTTAGTTGCAGGATTGGTGGCCTGCACCATATTAGTAGCCGGATGCGATAATGACAATACGGTGAAACCACAGACAGCCGCCGTATCAAAAACTCATTCACCAAAGTTCGATTACACCACCTACCAGAATAGTAGATTTGGCTTTGTTATAAAATATCCATCTTCTTGGATTGCAGTACCTGACAATATAAATTTAGCAGGTTCAACATTTGTTACTCCATCAGGTATGCCAAGTTACGACAACGGTTTGAGCGTACCATCAGTTTCTAAAACTGATATTGTATTGAGTGTGGGTGGAAATATAAATGTTGCATATGGGCCTAGTGTGGGACAGAATTTCGACCAAATGGTTGCTGCTTATGAAAGTTCTTATATCGCTGGGCTAAGGAAGGAAAAAAATGTGTCATCGTTGTCATACGGAGTAGTTCCGAACAAATGGATTTGGTTATCCTATTATCAAAAAGTCGGAAAAAACGCAATACAATATAAGAAATCCTATCTATCTCTAAATACAATTCAAGAGTTCACATTTACATATCCCTCAACTCAGATTGAAAAATATAAACCCATTTTGGCAGAGTTTCAAAGAACCTTTGTCCCCGGTAATAAAAACAGCTGAATATCAGACAAGGTTTTGCAAGACACTCAGACTCCGCTTCCATCCAACGGGGTTTTATCGTCCACAATATAGAAAATACCGTTGACATCGTACCTAGAGCACTCAAGGGTGGATAAAAGTTGTAGGAACGCCGTTAGATTTTACACCAACCCGGTAAAGCGAAGGTATTTAGGGTTTGCTGAATGAATCAAAAACCCAGTGGCAGCAAGGATCTTGGGGGTGTTTTATCGAACAAAAGTGTATGGATTTTGGGCGGATTGAGCAAAAAACTGTGCACTTGCGGGATGGACATTGTACGCGAATCATCAGGACCAACAGATACTCCCTGGAGACTTCTTTCGTAAGCGTAAAACGCAGCACACCTCGTAAGGCTACACTCTGGGTGGGATAATCTCCTCAAATGAAACTGAGGAGAGTGAGGTACATGTCAAGAACCGAGCTACGTGAAGAATGGGAGAGTCGCCTCACCGAGTTTGAGTCCAGTGGGCAAACGGCTACAGTCTGGTGTGCGGTGCACGGGATCAATATTCATCGCTTTCGCTACTGGTCCAGCAAGCTTCGAGGGAATCGACGAAAGCCTTCAAATGGAGAGGTTCGTTGGCTTTCAGTGGAGATGGAATCAGTCATTAAACCGAGCAGTAACGAAGCGCTCACTGTTCAGGTTGGTCAAGCCAGGATTGAAGTGTCTGAGGGCTTCAACACCAAACTGTTCATACAGGTCGTTCAGGCTTTGGCAGATGCTCATCCATGAGGCGAATTCAGAGCAACGGGTGTACTTGGCGAGCGGCAGTACAGATCTTCGTAAGTCTATCGACGGGCTGGCAGTCCTGGTTCAAGAGGTCTTTCAGCTCAGTCCATTTTCGCCTTCCCTCTTCGTTTTCTGCAACCGAAAACGAGACAAGCTTAAAATCCTAGAGTGGGATACGAATGGATTCTGGCTCCATTATCGTCGTTTGGAACGTGGTCGCTTTCAATGGCCGGACGTAACGAACAGCGAAACGGTTACGGTCAGTCGGCAGCAGTTGCGGTGGTTGCTAGACGGACTGTCCATCACCCAACGACAGGCTCATAAAAAGGTAACCGCGCGCACGGTCATCTAGTCTCTCAGTGGCAAAATAAAAGTTCCGTAATCTCTTTTGTGACAAGGGATTTTAGCTCGCATGTCGAAATATATAGCATGGCGAAACCAAAGAGTTCCACCACCGAACAGGTTGAATCCTTGCAGCAAGAAAACACCATACTTAAGCAGCAAAATGACGAACTCAAGTCTAAGGTAGAGTGGCTTGAGGAGAAATTGCGCAAAGCAACTCACCAACGTTTTGCTGCGTCTAGTGAACGGACCAAGACCGACTCCGTACAGACGCTGTTGTTTAACGAAGCCGAAGTCGAGTCTGAACCTACGCTTGAAGAGCCCACCATGGAAACCATCACCTACAAGCGAAAAAAGAAACGTCCGGGTCAGCGTGATGAACTCCTAAAGGACCTGCCCGTGGAGCGAATGGAGTATCGCTTACCCGAAGAGGAGCAGGTGTGTTCCTGCTGTGGTGGCGCCATGCATGAAATGAGTTCTGAAACGCGAACTGAGATAAAAATCATTCCGGCTCAGATGAAGGTCGTGGAGCATGTTCAATATATCTACGCCTGTCGTCATTGTGAGAAGCATGAAACTGAAACCCCTGTTGTGAAAGCTTCCATGCCACGTCCGGCATTTCCGGGGAGCTTAGCTTCTGCCTCAGCAGTGGCTTACATCATGAGTAAGAAATACGTCGAGGGGATGCCACTCTATCGGCAGGAGCAACAGTTTGAGCGACAGGGCTTTCCGTTATCACGACAAACCATGGCCAATTGGGTCCTAGCCGGTGCAACGACATGGTTGAGTAAAATATACGACCGGATGCACCAGGAACTCTTACAACGGAAGTACTTACACGCAGACGAGACAACGCTGCAGGTACTTCACGAATCCGGCAGAACCGCAGATACGAAGTCCTACATGTGGCTCTACCGCAGTGGACGGGACGGTCCACCCATTGTTTTGTACGACTACCAAGAGACGCGCAGTCGGGAGCATCCAACAAGGTTCCTCCAAGGATTTCACGGATACATCCATGTGGATGGCTACGTAGGGTACGAGGACATTCCGGATGTGACCCTGTCAGGGTGCTGGAGTCATGCCCGAAGGAAATTCGACGAGGCCATCAAGGCCTTACCCGCATCCAAACGGAACACGCCCGTGGCTGCAAGGGAAGGACTGGAATATTGCAATCGTCTCTTCAAAATTGAGCGTGGGTTAAAAGACATGACTCCCGAGAAGCGGTACGAACAGCGCCTCGAGCAAAGTCGTCCAGTCCTGGATGCTTTTTTGCCATGGCTTGAATTCCAGAAGGAAAACATACTCCCAAAGAGTGCCTTGGGAGAGGCAGTGAATTATTGCCTACGCCAATGGGGTAAGCTCACCGTGTTCCTTGAGGATGGCCATCTGGAGATCGATAACAACCGCGGTGAACGTTCCATTAAGCCATTTGTGATCGGGAGAAAGAACTTCCTGTTCAGCAATACGCCGCGCGGAGCTAGAGCGAGCGCCATCACATACAGTATCGTGGAAACTGCAAAAGAGAATGGACTCGACCCGTTTCAATATCTGTGCTATCTGTTCGAGCAACTACCAAACGTCCCCGACGATGAATCTGACTCGTTGGCCGCGCTGCTGCCTTGGGCTGGGAACTTACCGGACGAAGTGCGACATTCAAGGAGAAAGACTCCATAACACGACAGTAGTCCCCGCCGTAACCGGTGGGGATTTCTGATTATAATGACGACGAATGACCTACCTTCAATGTGTCCTGCGTTTGACGCTTACCTTCTTTCTGCCCTTCGGTGGCCGACTGAGTGAAAATAATCGCTGGGTTCAGCTTTCGTATCTGGTCCCATGGCGGCGAGTGGAACAGGAATACAGTAAAAACTTCAGCAAAGATCCTCGAGGGGGACGTGCTGTGTCCGTTCGAATGGCGCTTGGCGCGCTTATCATTCAGGAACGTGAGGGCTTTTCAGACCGTCACCTGGTTCAATACATCACAGAAAACCCATATCTGCAATACTTCCTTGGTCTGGAGGCATATCAGGAAGAACCACCCTTTGACCCTTCACTTCTAACCTATTTCCGCAAGCGACTAGGCCACGATGCCATCAATCAAGTGAATGAGTGGATTGTTGAGGCAGCACGCCGTGAGGAAGAGAACGCAGATGACGATGAACACGTGGGCAAACCGGCCTACATCATCCGAAGTAGATGCAGGCGGCGGCTTACAAACACAGCGACAAGAACCGGACAAGAACCGCGAAGCCATCGAGGGAAGCTCATTCTGGATGCGACATGTGCACCGGCTGACGTTGCGTATCCAACAGATCTGTCATTGCTAAACACGGCGCGTGAGAAGTTGGAGGATATCATCGACACACTCCACGCACCACATAAAGGAAATATGAAGAAACCCAGAGTTCGACGGCGACAGGCACGCCGTGACTACCTGAAAACGGCGAAGAACCGCAAACCAGGTCGGCGAGAGATTCGTAAGGCTGTCGGCCAGCAATTGCGCTATGTGGCGCGGGACCTGAGATTTATTGAACAACTTGTACCACACACGCCGCTCACTAGACTCTCGCGGCGACAATATCGTGATCTCTTGGTTATTGGGGTGCTGTATCGACAACAACACGAGATGTATCGCTTACACAGTCATCGAGTGGATGACCGAATCGTGAGCATCGCACAGCCAGATGTACGGCCGATTGTACGTGGCAAAGCAAAGGCGAATGTGGAGTTTGGTGCCAAAGTCGCCATCAGTGTGGTGGACGGATACGCCATGATGAAAAAGATGAACTGGGACAACTTTAACGAGGGCACAACGCTGATAGAGTCGGTGGAACGATATGTGGAGCGATTCGGGTGCTATCCGGAGGCGGTTCTGGCGGACAAAATCTATCGAACCCGCGAAAACCTCAGGTATTGCAAGGAACACGGTGTCCGGTTGAGTGGCCCAAAACTCGGGAGGCCTCCTAAGCAGGTGGATCCAGAGCAAAAGAAACTGGAACAACAGGACATGGGCGAGCGCAATGCGGTTGAAGGCAAATTTGGTGAGGGCAAGCGAAGCTATGGGCTTGGCTTAATTCGAGCACGCCTCCGCCAGACAAGCGAGACCGTGATCGCCCTCCAATTATTAGTGATGAACCTGGAGAAGAGGCTACGGCTTCTTTTTTGGCTCATATACGCAGAGTTCCTGGTGATGGATTGCGACATGATCCGGCCTGTGTCGTAAATCATTCAGCAAGCCCTAATTAACTAGACCACTCTCCACATTAGTAAGTATCTTACATCTATGTTCCAAAGAGAAGATGGAGGGAACAGCAAAAACCTCAAGACCAAAAAGCCTTGAGGAATCAATAAAGATCAAATGCCGAGAGGCTATTTTCATTAAGGAGGGCCACAAGGTGTGGTTCACGACTGTACCCATCCTCGTGAACCGACTGCGTGAAAGCCGCACGGAACATACGCTTGTCAACATCGGCTGTAAAATCCCCAATAACAGCGGAATACAATTCCCCAAAAATAACGGATTAAATTCCCCAAAATCATCGGGATGAATTCCCCACCCTTTGCCGAATTTACGGCACCGTTCACATCGTTGTGGGAGGTGCCACGATGACGGAGAGTGAGAAAATGGAAGTTAGAAGGATGTATCAGGAAGGCGTGAGTATCTCTGAACTCTCTCGAAGAACTGGACATGACCGTAAGACAATTCGAAAGGTCGTCCAAGAGCAGGAGGATGGAAAGAAGCCTTTAGCTGGAACCAAACGAAAAGGCAGTAAGTTGGAGCCCTATAAGCCGTATGTAGAACAGCGGATGCGTTTTGGTGTCCTGAACGCGGAGCGGATTTTACGAGAGATTCGGGAGCAGGGATACACGGGTGGAATCACGGTTCTTCGTGAGTTTATGCACCCGCTTCGCCCCGCTGTCTCTGCCAAGGCAACGGTTCGGTTCGAAACAGGCCCTGGTGAACAGGCCCAGATCGACCTAGGTGCATTCCCGTATATCGACGCCGAGGAGAATCGGCGCACGTTATGGTGTTTTGCCATGGTTCTATCCTACTCCCGGATGCTCTATTTGGAGTTTATCAAAGCGTCAGACCAACTGCATATCCTACAAGCCCTGCGCAATGCGCTTGAGTTTTTTGACGGGGTACCAAAGACCATTCTCAGTGACAACTGTGCACCACTTGTTCTGTCTAACGACGGACATGGGCACGTAGAATGGCAGCCGGCTTATTTGGATTTCGCCAAATATTATGGGTTTGTTCCCAAGGCCTGCAAACCCTATCGCAGTCGTACGAAAGGAAAAATTGAGCGCCCGATTCGTTATATCCGCGACAGCTTTTGGCCGACCGCGTTTGTGGACTTGGCAGATGTCAATCAGCAGGCAGTCATATGGAGAGATACCGTTGCCAACATCCGCATCCATGGGACAACGCATGAGCGGCCGCAGTCTCGGTTCCCTGACGAAAAACTGCAGAGGCTGCCGAAACATCGGTATCTGTTGGCGTATAGCGCATTGCGTAAGGTCCTCAACGACTGTCGAATCTCATGGAATGCCAGCCTGTATTCTGTGCCGTGGCAGTACGTGGGAAAAAATGTTCTAGTTCGCACGTTTGAAACGGGCCGTCTACAAATTGAATATGGCGGTCAGGTTATCGCCGAGCATAGTCTCGTGGACAAGCATCAAGTCTCCATCAACCCTGAGCACGTAAAAGGTATCCCCATGGATACGCCGAGGCATTCACGGGGCAAAGTCGCTGGTCTTCAAGTCGAACCCGACGTGGAACAACGGGATCTGGACGTATATGAGCAAATCGCGTCAGGAGGGCAATTGCAATGAGCGAAGCATTGTTATTGGCCAAGACGGAAGAATCTTTGTTGGAACTGGGGTTAAAGAAGGCCGCGTCGATTCTCCCAGCCAGCCTGGAGTGGGCTGCGGGAAAACAGGCGACGTATGTCGAGTTTCTGTCTCGTCTGTTAGAGGCAGAGACGGAGGAGCGGTTCAACCGCTACCTCCATACTCGCCTCAGCCTAGCACACTTCCCGTATCACAAGACGTTGGCAGACTTCGATTTTACGTTTCAGCCGTCCATCGACGAACGACAAATCAGGGAATTAGCACAACTGTCGTTCGTGGAGGAACGCAACAACGTCATTCTCCTCGGTCCGCCTGGCGTAGGAAAGACACATTTGGCTGTCGCGCTGGGGATGGAGGCCTTGCAAAACCGAATGAGTGTGTATTTCGTCACCATGCAGCGGTTGGTCGCCGATTTACGAAAAGCGCATCGGGAGGGCCGCTTAGAGAAGCGATTGAAGGTATACATCCAACCGAAACTCCTCATCTGCGACGAGGTTGGTTATCTGCCACTGGACGCGCTGGATGCAGCAAACTTCTTTCGTCTGGTCTCGGAGCGGTATGAACAAGGGGCGATGATTATCACGTCCAATACAAGTTTCACCAACTGGGGGGCCATGTTTGGGGATCAGGTGTTGGCGTCGGCTTTACTTGATCGCTTGCTTCACCACGCGACAACGGTCAACATACGCGGGAATAGTTACCGGATGAAGGATAAACTCAAGGCGGGCGTGACCCATGCCCTGCGAGAAGAGGTGAGAGACTAACCGAACATATGTCCGGGGAATCTTACGCGATGATTTTGAGGAAATCAAAACCGATGTTTTTGGGGAAATCTACCCGATTTTTTTGAGGAATTAAATCCGATGTTGACAACGCTGCGCCAGATTCAAAGCCGGTTCGAAAAGTACGACCTCGTCATCGCTGATGAAATGGGGTACATCTCATTCGACAAGGAGGGCTCAGAGCTTCTATTTACCCATCTCTCCCTACGAGCTGGGCGCAAATCCACCATGATCACGACAAATCTGTCATTCGAACGTTGGAGCGAGATATTCCAAGATCCTGTCATGACAGCAGCCATGATTGACCGGCTGACTCACCAATCCTACACGAATAACATGAACGGAAATTCGTTTTACATGAAAGAGACGAAAGAGTGGCTTGAAAAGCAAAACCTTGCATGATGCCCAGTTTTAGGTTGGGGGATTTTTCGCTTGACAAATACAGCCATCGAACCTTATGAATCGCTCCACCAACGAAATGTGCAATTGGAGCAAAAAGTAGAATACCTGACCCGGCAACTGACATGGTACGAAGAACAGTTGCGTCTGGCTCAACATAAGCGTTTTGGCGCTTCCAGCGAGCGTTCCGATGCGGATCAACTGCGGTTGTTTAATGAAGTGGAAACGGAAGCGGCTACAGAGGTGGAGGAAGAGGTCTTACCGCAGGAAACCGAAGCCATGGCTCATGAGAAACGCAAGAGACGCGCCGCAGCGCGAGAGGAAATGCTGAAGAACCTACCCGACGGAAAGAATCGAGTATCGTCTTGCCGAAGACCAACGAGCGTGTCCGTGCTGTGGGGAAACCATGCACGAAATGAGTTCTGAAGTTCTGAGTTCTGAAGTTCGCCGAGAACTCGTGATTGTGCCAGCTCAGAAGAAAATCGTCGAACATGTACAAATGATCTACAGCTGTCGTCCTTGCGAGAAGACAGAGATCAAGACACCCGTTGTGAAAGCGACCATGCCTCGTCCAGCTTTTCCAGGCAGTTTGGCTTCTCCTGACGCTGTCGCCTACATCATCACGAAGAGATACTTGGAAGGCATGCCGCTCTACCAATCGCGTTTTGAAGGGCTTTACGGGATACCTTCACGTGGATGGTTATCAGGGTTACAACGATGTGCCCAACGTGAAACTCTCTGCCTGTTGGAGCCACGCGCGAAGGGAATTTGACAAAGCCCTGAAGTCACTTCCCGCAGACAAACGAAAGACTGCGACGACGGCAAGGGAAGGGCTAGATTATTGCAACCAGCTGTTCAAAATGGAACGCAAATTCAAAGAGATACCATCCGAGGAACGCTATGAACAGCGGTTCAAGCTAAGTCGCCCAGTCTTGGATGCTTTTTCAGCATGGCTTGATGTAAAAAAGGACGAAGTGCTCCCGAAAAGTCTCGTGGGCAAAGCGATTGGATACTGTTTGAATCAGTGGACCAAGCTTGTTACGTTTTTGGAAGATGGAAACTTGGAGATCGACAATAACCGTGCCGAACGATCAATGAAGCCCTTCGTACTAGGCCGTCGCGCGTGGTTGTTTAGTAACACACCGCGGGGAGCAACAGCCAGCGCGGTCACCTACAGCATTGTTGAGACAGCCAAGGAGAACGGGCTAACCCCCTTTGCCTATCTTCAATACCTATTCGAACAGTTGCCGAACATGGACACCAGTGATGATGATGCAATGGCGTCGCTTATGCCGTGGTCTAAAGCCTTGCCTGAACGAACACGTCACCCGAAACGGAAATAACCTTTATGGATCTGAAACATCCCCATCACTCGCTGGTGGGGATGTTTCAGATTCTACTTTCTAGCGACGAGCTAGCCATACGTGTGCGCGCTTTGACGCTCACAGTTTCGTAGTAAACGTCCCATTTTGTTTGGCATCGTTCACAATACGTTGGTTCAAGTCCTGTACGACGGCCGCGTGATGCTGCTTAATGTATACACAACATAACTGGCATTGGCCGCTTCGTGTACAGATAGACGGGAGTCTAACCACTTCTCAGCGACCGCTGAGAAGTATCCTATCCGCGGTGGTGTCTGCCGCAGAGAGGATCGTGACCACTAAGTTTACAATGAACGATTACACCGTTGTATTATCCATTGTGCTCAACTCCTTGTGCCTGTAGTACTTCACAAGGAGCCTCGAGTGCCCGGATATTACTCCGAGTTCTGCTTCGCCTTGTACCTACGTTGAACCGCTCGAATCAGCTCAGCACGAATGTCTTGTGCAACATCCTCGTTAGGCATCCCATTCATAAAAGATTCCTTTTGAATCAACCGATTAAACCGTATGACTAGCTCTTCAGACGCGCCCTCGTCCCCATTTGCCGACATCTCAAGAAGCTTGTGCAAATCTATTTCCGAGCAACTCATTCGGCACTCAACTCTTTTTTTAGTCTCGCAATCGCACGCGCTCTGACACGACTCACCTGTTGTTGACTAATGCCAAGTAAGTGCGCTGTCTGGCTTTGCGTGAACTCACAAACGCACAACTTATTCATAACATCCCGCTCGACAACTGGTAGACACCCGATTAGCCACTGAAGCTCGCGCTCTCTATATTCACACTCCGAATTTGGGCAGGGAATCTTATCAATCATCTCTGCCCCATCCTCTTCATTCGTTTAATTCAGTACAACCGGTTCCCTTTCCCACCTTCGATATTTTCGTTTGGCGCGCAACGCAGCGTGATGAATTACTGTGGTGCACCAGCGGATTTCTCTAGCTAAGTTGCGGTTTTTATCTGTCACCGGTATTCACTCCTTACACGACTCACCCGAGTCTCTTGTGCTCACTAAAACAAGAACATACGTTCTGATCTTGAAAGTAATGTACTCCAATGTCTTCCAAAATTCAACCAATACATTTTTACTATATCTGTAATTTGCCACGTCCTTTCTGTTATCTCATCGAGAAGTATTAATTTTCTGATTCTATGATAGGTGGTGTAGTTTTCTCTCCATCCCTCAATATTTAAGGAGGTTTTTACCTCCGTTTTTTACTACTTTTTTGCTACTATCATGAATGAATGTATACCGAATCACTAGCATTGCATAAAACCGTACGCTGATTGTCAAGCGGGTAATTTCAGTCGTGAATTTTCGGTTTGAATATTCAGCCTTTTATACTCCGCCTCTAAGGACAAAAAGTGTCAGCACCTCCGTAACAGGCAGTCCGGATATCCATAATCAGGAATAAGCGGGATTACGTCATCAAACTGAAGTGGACCAAGCGACTCGCACAGTTGGCGCAAGTGCCAAATCTCCTCTGGCACTGCATCACAGAGAGTGACCGGGAACATTGTGACGTTACTTCCATCATGTATCAGGCAACATCCTGGGACAAGCCTCGGCGGGTCGTAATTGTACGTCGCTTGGACATTGACCCCCAGGAGTGCCTGTGTGCGGATTGGCTCTGGGAATACGAGGCGATTGCCACAACGCTTGACTGGAGCGGCGAGGATGTATGGCACTTCTATAACTTTCGTGGTAACGCTGAGAAGCACGTCGCGCTTCAACCAGGGGTGCGACAGTGGACCGCCGGACGGCTCAGACGAAGACTATTCCATCTACCTGGGATTCTAGTGCGTCATGCACGCCAGTGGACCATTCGTCTTCCCGTGTATGCCAAGCATCGGTCGTTGCTCATGCTTCATGCCGCCACGTAGATTTTTCTTCCAATTGAAAAAGTGGAGTTCATAGCCTGGCTTGGGGAGGGGGGAATTGTGTCCATTGCTCTAGTTCCGTACCATGATTTCGCCGTTTTCACTAACAAATCCACCAAATACTTGAAAACACGCCCCGGTCAATGACCTCAATCACCTAATCGTCGAAATCCGGGGTTATAGCTTGTTAAAGGAGCCTGTGAAGAAGGCGAAAAAAGCGGTTATTGAGAAAGACGCCCTATTGAAACAGCGGATTCGCCATCTATGCGAGAGATTCCCACGATATGGATACCGTAGAATCAAGGTCATGTTGCGTCGTCAATACAGCATGCAGGTAAACCATAAACGAGTACATCGGCTCATGCGGGAAATGGGATTGTTGGTCAAATCCCCACAGCGAGAAGCTTCCCGAAAGAAGCGGTCTGGGAAAATTCCGGTGAGTCAGTCAAACGAACACTCCCAGTGCGATATTGTTACTGACATAGCATAACGTCCGAAAACTGACGGTGTAAGTTGACCGAGAACTGACGGATTCGCTGTCCAAGAACGCTTGCAAAAATGGGAAGGAAGTTTCCTCCCCTCCCGACAGTGTTTCTAAAGGTCGACGCTAACCAAATATCGCCGATTTTCTAAGAGTCCAAACGCGACGTCGCCGCTGATGATGTACCAAGATGTTCGTCCAAGCTCTAGCCGTCCACTAAGCGTTGTGCGTTCAATGTGAAATTGCACAATCTCCCCGCAGTGCAAACTGTACCACTCATTTTTGCCCTCAACCACCCAACGCGACAACTCTGGATCGTAGAACATCTGTAATCTCCGTGCCATCATGAGCATTCACCTTGAATGACGCGCTCGACCATGTGGTCGTCGATGATCCGTTGCCGATTTTGAGCCCCATACATGAGACAGTGCGTACAGAGTTTGTTGACCAGTCGTGGAGCTCCACCCGAGAAACGATAGATTTCATCGACAGCCTTATCCGAGAAAATAGATTGCTGTCCAGCTACCGCGTAGGCTAGATGACGTTCAATGTATGCCCCGATTTCAGCGCGGTCGTAGTGATGCAACTTACACTGTAGATCAATGCGTTGCCGAATGGCGGCGTAAGCCTGTAAGTTGAGCCGTTCCCAGAGCTCACTCTGTCCGACGAGAATTAGCGCCATAGGACTTTGCGCATCCATTTTAAAATTCAAAAGAAATCTTACTTCCTCGAGCATCTCCCGATCTAGCAAATGTGCTTCGTCTACGACCACAACTGGACTGAGGCTATGTATCCCACGCATCAGCTCAATCTCACGATGCAATTGACGTTTCGCGTCGCCGCGATAAAACTTAGCCTCGCAACCGAGTTGCTCGAGCATCCCCTTGTAAAAATGTCGTGGGGTCAGCTTAGAATCCGACAGGTACAGAATTTTGAACTTCGACTGTTCCAGCGCCTCCGAGAAACGACGGATGGTTGTGGTTTTTCCGGTTCCACAATCTCCAGTCACCACTGCGAACCACTGACGCTCCGCAGCATACTTCAGCCGACCGAGAATGTCCTCCAGTGTAGATGACATGTAGAGTTCATCTGTTGGAATATCTCGTGAGAAGGGCGTGTGAGTAAAGCCGTAGAACGATTCAAACACGACCATTCTCCTCCTTCCAGACCGCGTCATAGCGGACTGCAGGCGTGATACGCTCAATCCGATCCTGATGCTTCTTCTCGGCTGCATCCAACAGACGAGATGTGTCAACGTTTTGGTTCTCGAACCGCTCTGGCAGTTTAGGTCTTTGCCCAGCCCGTTCACCAATCACCAGTTCTCCCACAGTCCAAGGCTGGTGACCCGCGTATTCGATGGTGAGTTCCGTGATATCTGCAGGGTCGTATATGACATTCACCTTACAACCGATGAATGACAGACCCACTTCATACTTCTTACCCATGAAGTTGATACAACCGGACTTGTCCACTTTTCGAGTTTCGGCATGCAAAAAGGCATCCGCGATGCTCTCTGGTGAGATGAAACGAATGGCTTTATGGTCGCTACGATAGGCAGTCTCGGGGCTCATCTGATTCTGAAGTGCGGAGTGAGGTTGGTTCTGATAACATTCACTTAACCAGACCTCAAATTGTTGATTCAATTGTTCCAATGTCTTAGGTTTCGCCGCAGCGATTTCGTCCAGAAACGAGTCGACGATACGATTAAACCGCTCTATTTTTCCCTTCGACTCCGGCGCATAGGGTTTCGCGTAAAGCAGCCGTGTCCCGAGCTTTGAACAGGTTCGAGTCATCCATTTGGTTCTGAATTGTTTGCCGTTGTCAAAGTAGATAGCCTCTGGTATACCGTGCTTTTGTACAGCTTGGCGAAAGCAGTCTTCCACAATGGTTTGGTCCAGCGTGGGGTAAAACCTCCCGTGGAGAACAAAACGAGTTGCGTCATCCAACATAACCACGAGATAGACCTGTTGCTTTGAACCATTCGTTCCAATGGGGAGATAAGGGCCAAACTTGATGTCCGATTGCCACAACTGATTGCGGTGACGGCGCTGAAACCTACGCGCTGCCACACCGGTTTCAGCATACATTCGCATGTGTCCGGCACTATATCCTCGACGAGCAAGTTTCTCTTGAAGAGTTGTTCTCCGAATTTCCCCAGGTGCCACTTTTCCTTCCCATTCGAGAATACGAATGATCTGCGAGACGCTTCGAGAAGGAACCTCTCTGCGCAACAAAATGGCCTCTTCCAGAATCTCATCCGGGATCACCTGAGCTCGACGGCTAGATTTTGACCTCGGTTTGAGTCCCTCAAAACCTTGTTCACGAAATGTAGCTAAATAGCGGCGCAATGTTCGTTCCGATAACCCGGTCTGTGCACAGATCTCTGCCTTGCGTCTGCGAAGTTGCGCTGAATCCAGTCCATCTTCCAAAAGTGGAGACAGCAACTGAACACGATACACGGCCACATCCTCCGCTTTTTTCCAATCTTTCATGGCTAACCTCTCCTTCAAGTGGGGTTAGCCTGAATAGTAGACAGAGAAGAAGCGGACACAAAGGCAGAACGGGTATGTGTCCACAAATGTAGATTTGCAATAGGGCGGACAGCACGGGCCATCCACCCGACGGCGTCGCCGACCAAATGTCCAATTCGATGGAGTGAGGATTGTGTTGGATAGGACGGTTCCAACACACGGCCGTGACGGTTTGCAATAGCAACCAGACAACCGGTAGCATACGAAGACCATGTCTCGAACCATTGACGGACACGGCGGATGGTGGATTCGTCCGCCCCCACTGAAGGGGATGATTCGGTAATGATCTGCTCTATACTTTCTCGGTCATAGCGCTTGTAGGGCACAAGAATATCTGGGAGTTCGTGGTGGATACGATGACACTCCGTGCAACGAAGGCGCCGAATGATAAGGGTGAGTTGGTCACCGTTACTCTGCGTATAACGTCTACGTCGGCTTCCGCATACAACAAGTTGGCCCTGACAGCAAGGACACGGGATGCATTCCTCACTCCGAACAAAAAACTCGGGTGGACTGCTCAACGAGCTGATAATCTGATAGAATTACCATACGAGTTGGGGACGTTTCCTGTTGCACTGTTCGGGCGGTGCAACGCAAAAGGAGACGTCCTTTTCCATTCCTAGGATAAGGACATGATATACGTCAACTCCTGGACAGGCAATTCAGTCAACTTTCGGCCATTATGGATTGGCCAAAACACGATATGACAAAAATTTGGTGTGGTAAGGATGGCTGGGGATATCTATTTGCGGTAATCGATGCGTACGACCGTGAAATTGTGGGGTATTCGTTTTCGCGCTATTGCCGGACAGAGGAATTGCTGCAGGCTGTGGATAACGCATTCAACTACCGATTCCCGAGTGGGGTACGAGGGGCAAACTTAACGCTCAGAAAACATGAACGGACAGGTTATAACAACCCGGATGCAGATGGCTATATCGAACGTTTCTTCCGTTCGTTGAAGGAGGAAGAAGTTTGGATGCAGGAATACGACAACTTCGCGGAAGCCAAGAGCGCCATCAAAACGTATATTGAGTTCTACAACAAAGAGCGCCCGCACTCAGCGTTGGGCTATCGTACACCGCAGGAATTCAGAAAATGAAAGGAATCAAAAGAGGCAGCGTAGACCTGATAATTATCAGAATAGAATGGCGTTATCTCAAAAAATTATGCACATCTGTCTTGACAGGACGGGGTTCAATACGCTTTGCTCTATATTAAAAATATGCTGTTTCAGCACGTGAACTGAAGTGTAAACGGTGTGCGTTAAGTCTTAAAAAATGGGTTCACTCATCGATCAATAGGAGACAATTAACCCGGTAATTGAAAGTGTGTCACGTCCGCGATATCTGTTGGAAGTCGGGGGGCGGAAAATCCATAGATTTACCACGTGCTTGCCTTCGGGCAAGTCACCAGAGACGCAGGCTACGCCGCGCTGCCAGAGACCATTGTTATAAAAGGCCGGGCTTTTAGCTCGGCCTTTTGCCGTTCTTAAAGTGTTTATTGCGTACCTCATTAAGTTGTTTTTTCTTGTGAGATTAAAATATCCCTTAATAATAGTTTAAGATTCATCTCCTTTGTTTGCCCACAGTTGAGTAAGTTCGAGAATATTTTGTTCATGTCTTTGCTCGTGTGGAATGAATCGATCCATAAGATCATGGCGGGGTATAGAATCATAATCACCTTGTACTATATCTACACTTTTGTTCGTTAAATCAACATTTGCCACCATGAGAAAGTCTTCATTACCAACCAGAGTAATTGTTACCTGGACTATTTTGTTTTCCTTGTCGATCCACTTTCGTGCATGTTTTAATTGAGTAAACATATACGTTCCTCCACACTCTAATATAAAAAATAACTCGTTGGCTCAACAAGAGAAGCGCTTGACCCAAAATACGATGTCATTTCCTTTGGAATACGACTAACAATTTCTCATTTTTGAAAAGAGTTCCTATTGATTTAATTTTTATTATAAACATAACAGCAAATGCTATAAAGGAAAATAACGGCGGTGTAGCGAACCCCAATATTTTGAATTGTGGTATAGAACAAGAAACAAATGACGTACATCCACTATATAAATTGGGGGTAATTTGAATCAAATAATGATAACAGGATAAAACCATACCTATAACGCTTAGTGGTACCGTGTACATAAATGAGTTTCGCTTTTGCAAAATATTAACAACACCTATTAATACAATAGGATACATACAAATTCTTTCGTACCAACAAAAGTCGCAAGGAATCCAACCTAAAACAAGGCTCCAATATAAACTAATTGTCGTACTTATTAATGATATTACTGTAATTAACAATTCTTCTTTTTCCATGGAGAGTTTCATCTATACACTCCTCTATCCTTGATCCTTAAATGCTTTATTCCACACCGATGAAGTATGTTCACCAACTAGTACATGAATGGTATCGTGATTGTGAAACATTATGGTGGGAAATATCGGGACAAGAGAACTACTTATACCCGATAAGCAATAGTAAGTTTTAAACCCTGATACACCCAAATCGTGAAATTCACGATTGGTAGCCTCAACCGCCTGTTTTAAGGTAGTACCAGGAGGAAATCCCGTACTAATGACAATTGGCTCATCGTGTATTATGGACTTGTTTTTATCAAATGAAACAAGAGTTCGCTGACAGTGTGGACACCAGTATGCAGAAAAGAATAGTGGTTCAGATAAATTTGTTACTGAAACAGATACACCTTGCGAATTAACTATAGATACTTTTTTTAACTCCAACATGTATTTTGATTCATCTTTCCAATCCATTTTGTTATCAAGCGGTACAACCTCTTCTTGGGTCAAATTCGAAACCTGAATTAAATTTGAAGATTTTTGAACAAAGTTATCTTGATTACATCCAGCTAAGAACGAAGTAATTGTTAATGATGTTAGAGCAATTGAAAGTATGTTAAACAATCTCATCCAAATCACCTGATTATTTCTGGAGTGATAAAAGAAGTTTGCCCTGTTGTTTATACAGGGCAAACAAACGGCCGCTAATTATTAGCTAATGTGAAGTGGGGAAACCGTTTCAGTAATATCTACAACGGAATCGGAAAGTATGGCGTCAATCCCTACTCTTGCAGAGTGTGTTCCAGATGTACTCCAACTTTCAGTGATGTTGTTCGAGTAAGTCATTCCACCCGGATAAAACGGTCCTTGGCTTCGAGCTGTATTTTCGTTACCATCCCATTCCACATACGCAGCAAGTTTGCTTATGGTTTCCCCATCAGTTGTACCGAAAATGTAATCCGTCGTCATTGAATGGTCTCCAGCATCATAAGAACAGAGAAGTAACTGACTTGCCCCATCAGTAAAGGTTTCCCATCCAGTGTTATTAGCACCGTTATTGCCGCAACCTCCTCCTCCAGGACCTATAATCGAATTTGGACTTGCAGTAGTTGTGTTGATAAGAGCATTTGATAAATTTGATTTTGATAACAAAGAAGCAGGATAGACACGATGCCATGTGCTATTAGAAGATGTAACCTTGATGGATATTGGATTTTCTCCACCAGAACTAGTCTTAGCCATAACTACAGAAGGCGCAAATGCTAATATACCTGAAACAAAAACTGAACTTAGTAACCATTTTTTCTTCAAAAACCCCATCTCCATTCCTAAAATACTTTTATTTCAATTATATAGTATCATTTGGCAAACAAAAATTCCAGTATATTATGATATTTATCATAATATACTTTGATGGATGGACCCCCCTAAAATCCGTTATTTACATTGGATATTCGAGTCGATTTTGCAGCCCCTCACCGCGCTGGAATGTTTGCAGCTCTTCACGCGCGCTTACCGCTTCCACTCGCTCTCGGTATCAATAACCGAGTGGCTTTCGTTTAACTTTGATAGTCCTCATGCACCTATAGCCTCTTTCGCCCGTTCAACGCTCAAGTCGCCGTTCGCCACCTTGTATCCGATGGTGTCAACATAGCCGCCGATCTCTCAGTCAGCATAAGCCGACTGCCCACTTGTCAAATTGGTGTAATGCATCTCTGCGACTTGTCCGGTACTCCTGTGGAGTTAGAGGAACACCACCACGCGCTGCTTTTTCCTGTGTTTCTTTTTCCGACTTGCCTAATACGTACTTAAATATCGGCAAACGTTCAATGTAGTAGCGCAGTAGAAAAATCTTGGTCAACCATCAACCTGTCTAGTAAAATAGATGTACGGTACTAGTTGAACCACGGGTGACGCCTCTCCTGCAAGTCCTCTCGGACAGGGGGAGGTCGGACGATGGATGTGACATATCAGGCACTAGGAGTCGGACTACAACCAGGCATGTTTCTCATTGCGCTGCTTACGCTCATAGTAACTATCGTCATAGCTTTTCGTTCACATAAGTGAGCGTTTTGCAGAATTATAAAGCCTTGTATGACAAGGGTTAACAGAGCATAAAAAAGGACTTCACCCCAAAAATCGAGAAGATTTCAAGTGACTAAACTAGAAATACTCGAGGAGGGAAGTCCACTTGTATCTTCTCCAAAAGTCTCTGTTTTCCTTTGAATCCTGGTTAGAAATTGAGTCCAGTGAGCGTTTGGAGCTATTCTTCTCGGCATTAGATCTTCAACTGTACGCTGTGAAGTTGGAAAGTTCGTCACCCCAGGGTTCGAAACCTATCAATCGTGAGGCAATCTTGCGGGCTTTGTTAGCAGCACCATTAGAAGGCATCTCTACCTTTACCCGACTGCATGAGCGGCTCGTGAATGACCTGCGATTCCGTTACCAATGCGGGTTTCGCCTGGATAAACGAGTTCCCTCTATCTCAACACTCAGTCGAGTCTTTGCAACCATTACAGAAAAGGGTCTTGCCAAAACCCTCTTCGTTGACTTGGTCAGTCAATGTCGAGAAGCAGGCATCATTGATGGAACTCATCTCGCGATTGACAGTACAGCGATCTCTGCATATGAAAGGAAACAGCCAAAGTTACGTAGTCAGGAAACTGGCAACGCCAACTGGGGTGCCAAGTACGACACATTTGGCAATCAACTCACCTGGTTCGGCTATAAGATTCACCTTGCGGTGGATACTGCCAGTGAACTCCCGGTATCTCTTGAGGTCACACCGGCACATGTTTATGACGGTGAAATCGCCATCCCGCTTATGAAAGATATTGCCGAGAACCTTGGATGGAAGTTCAAGTTTGTCATGATGGATGCGGGGTATGACCAAGTGAAGAACTACCAGGCGGCTCGGGATTATAGAGCACAGGCAATCATTGCACTCAATAAACGTAGAGAAACAGAACCACCTTCTGGAATGTCCTCAAACGGTACACCACGCTGCTCCATGGGATTTGACATGGTGTATTGGGGAGCCGACGGAGACCGATTGAAATTTCGTTGTCCGCATGTCTTAGGGAAGGTTGATTGCCCGCTTGGTACGACAGCTTGCTCAGACTCGAATTACGGTATGGTGCTCAAACGGAACATCACGGAGGATGTGCGCCGCTATTCCAACCCTCACCGTAACACCCGGCGATGGACTGAGTTGTACAACGAACGAACAGCCGTTGAGCGCTGCAACTCAAGACTGAAGGTACATCTGACTGCAAATGATGCTCACGTTTCTGGTATTGAAAAAGTCACAACACATGTCTATCTGAACACAATTGTTCTTCTCGCCTCTGCTCTTGCAACGCAAAGCTTGGTACGTGGAGAAGAGATCGCGTAACGACAGTAGCGAGAAAATGCAGCCCTAACAAAAAATCAAGAAATTGTAATTTAGGCGAACTAGCATAAGTGATTGTTTCTTTTTTCGTTTTAACGAGAAACGCTATTTTGCAAAACGCTCAAGTAAGAGTCACCCCGTCAGGTTCACAGCCAAGGGGTGACTCTTTTTGGGTTGCCACGATTGTGGCGATTCACTTGAGTCGTCCGAGTGCGGGAGACCGTCACTCAAGGCGATGTACCGTAAGGAGCCAGAGGGCCAACTCTGGCTCCTTCTTATTAGAATAAAATCCTTATCCTTATTTTATGCGACACTCCCCACAAATTCAACAATAAGCGATTTTCGTGACATGGAACAAATTGCACCCGAACAAATGTTTGCATCGTAAAACTCATCACTCGTATAATACAGCATAATAGAACATACGTTCGCGTGGAGGTACATCAAAAATGGAGCGACCTACTGCTGAAATAAGGCGTTTGCTATTGCTCGGTCTACTGAGAGATTACATACAGCAAGAAATCGCACATCTTAAGGATGACCTAAAAAAGGCCAATCTCTCCATTAGCGAAATACAAACCAATGAACTTGACATCACCGTTAAATTTGTCAACAACGGCATGTATGATCAAGGAATTTACATGCGAAAAATGCTTGATGCTGAAATAAAAAACCGAGCGAAACGGACGGGGTTGATCATATGAAATGGATATACGGCTTGTGTGATATGCAGAGCTTCTATGCATCGTGTGAGGTAGCATCGAGGCCGGAGTTCGCCGCTCGCCGCAAGGAGTTTGACGATTCGACCGACCCGCCGTTAGTGGTATCTGGGGACCCGACTAGACGCAGCGGCATCGTGCTGGCCGCCACGCCGACCGCTAAGAAGTTTGGTGTAAGTAATGCCATGCGACTCGGTGAGGCACAACGTCTCGTCCCAGGACTCATTGTTGTCCGTCCGCGCATGGGATTTTATCTTGAGACGTCCGTGCGTATTCAGGAGACCATGCGACTGCATTTTCCACTGCAGGAGCAGTTCAGCGTTGACGAGGGCTTTTTCGCGCTGCCCGCCGATTGGCCTTTGTTTCCAGATCCGATTGAGGCAGCGCGTAAGCTTCAGGCAAAGATATGGGACACTTTCCGTATCCGCTGCCGTATTGGGCTGGGGCAGAATAAATGGGTGGCCAAGATGACCAACGCAAAGGCAAAGAAAACGCCTGGTGGCATCGTATGGTGGAAAGAGAATGACATACCTACACAGCTCCACCCACTTAAAGTCGAAGAGATGTGGGGGCTTAAAAAGCGTGCTGAAACGCTCCGGCGTGAGTTCAAGGTCGACACAATTGGTGATGTGGCGCGGATACCGGTTGGACAGCTACGGGCACGCTTTGGCGTGTGGGGTGACGTTATTCACCGATGGTCCCATGGTCAAGACATCAGTGAAATCAATCCAAACAGCTACCATGCGCCTCACAAGGGGTTTTCGCATCGTACAACACTGCCCAAGGGACTTTTATGAGCGTTCCGAGGTCGCAGTGGTCATTTTGGAACTGCTCGATGAGGTTTGCTATCGCCTGCGCCGCGCCAATCAGCATGGCCGACGTGTCGGTTTAGGCGTGACCTATGAGCGCATGGAAGGTGGCTTCTGGAAGGCGAAGACCCTGTCACGTCACACGAATTCTCCGGAGGAATTGTACCCGGAACTCTTGGCCCTCCTCGAGTAAGCGTCAAATCCTCCACACACTTGACTTCGCTGGTTGTAGCAATAATAATGACAATCGATAAAATTCCCCGCCTGAATGTCAGACGGGGAATCACGTGTTTTATGATTTGCCTTTAGGTGCACGTACTTCCTCAGGCAATCGCGGTGACCAAGGTAGGAACTGATCTAACGAGTCATTATCGTTGATGTCGATGTTGGGCAATTGCTCAAATAGATATCTGAGATACGCAAACGGGTTGAGGCGATTCTCTTTCGCCGTCTCCACCAAACTGTAGGTAATCGCACTGGCCTTCGCCCCGCGCGGCGTATTACTGAACAACCACGCCTTTCGACCGATCACAAAGGGTTTAATCGACCGTTCACTTCGGTTGTTATCCAACTCCAGATTCCCGTCTTCCAAGAAAACAACGAGCTTGCTCCATTGATTGATGCAATACGTAATCGCTTTGCCTAAAGCGCTCTTTGGCAACACGAGTGCGCTCTGCTCATGAAGCCATGCTGAAAAAGCGTCAAGCACTGGTCGACTTTGCTTTTCCCGTCCTGCTCGGCGTTCTTCTGCAGTGGCGTTTTTTAGCCCGCGCTCAATTTTGAATAACTCGTTGCAATATTGAAGCCCGCTCCTTGCGGTTGAAGGCTTCTTCTGCTCGGCCGCCGGTAGCGTCTGCAGTGCGTCATTGAAGCCGCGACGGGCATGCGACCAACACCCAACCAGTGTGGCGTTCTCCAGGTCGTGGTAACCGGGATATCCATCTACGTGAAGATACCCCTTGAACCCTTGAAGAAACTTCTTCGGATGCTCCTTCGACCGAGTTTCTTGATAGTCGTACAGAACAATTGGTGGCCCATCACGCCCGCTTCGGTACAGCCACATATATGATTTCGAATCGGCCGCCCGCCCTGGCTCGTGCAGCACTTGCAGTGTCGTCTCATCTGCGTGTAAGTAACGCTGGGTAAGTAGTTCCTCATGGAGCCTTTCGAATATGGGGCTGAGCCAACGCGTGGCTCCGGCCACCACCCAATTTGCCATGGTCTGGCGAGAGATGGCTAAGCCCTGTCGGGTAAACTGCTGTTCCTGCCGATACAAGGGCATACCTTCTACAAACTTCTTGTTCATGATATAAGCCACCATGGATGGGGACGCCAAACTCCCCGGAAACGCTGGGCGTGGCGTGCTCGCCTTGACCACGGGAGGATGAATTTCAACCTTCTCACACGGTCGGCAGCCGTAGACATATTGCACACGCTCAACGACGACCGTTTGCGCCGGAATATGCTTAAGTTCTCGGCGTATCTCTGCGCTCATTTCGTGCATGAGTCCACCACAACACGGACAAACACGTTCCTCTTCCGATAAGCGATACTCTATCCGCTCAACAGGGAGGTGCGCCAGCATAGCTGCCCGCTGTCCAGGTTGCTTCTTACGCTGTTTTTGCGTCGCGTTTTCAACCGATGGCTCTTCTGCCTCGGGTTCTTCATCCGATGCCACTTCGGCCTCATTGAACAACCGCATCTGGTCAGCATCTGACTGCTCACTGGACATTCCGAAACGCTTTTGCCGATCCAGACGCCGTTGCTCAAGCAGCAGGTTCACTTGCTGTTTCAACTCGGCGTTCTCTTGCTCCAAGGACACGCAGCGTCGTTGTAAAACTTCTATTTGTTCGATGGTTTCTACCGATGTATTTTCCATACCCATTTCTTCGACACGCATGCCCGAAATCCTTGTCGTATCAAGATTTTCAATGATTTCCTCCATCGCATCCATAGCTGCTTCTGGACACTCAAACGACCGTTTGTGCCACCACCTTTGGATGGGCTTTCTGCTGGTTGAGGGACAATCCGTCCAGCAACCAATTCAACTCTCGGTGGCTAATGACAACCGTCTTATCCTCGGCCGAATTGGGCCACTCAAACCGGCCTCGTTCCAATCGTCGATAGAATAGCCAGAACCCGTTATGCTGCCAGCATAGAATTTTGAGCTTATCCCGTTGACGGTTACAAAAGACGAACAAACACGGAGAGAACGGGTCCAACTGAAATTGTGCTTGTACCAACGCAGCTAATCCGTCGATGCTCTTACGCATATCCGTGACACCGCACGCTAGATAGACTCGCTGCTCTGGACCGATGTTGCTCAGCATGAACCTACGAGCGTCCTGATTAGGTCGAGCAACAATTGGGCGTCATATCCCGGATGCACTTCAATCGCGGCTGCTCCGACTCGAACCAGCAAGGGAGTGTTCGTAACCGAAAGAGATTCCCGAATTTGCACTGGTAGAAAGTCAGGCGAAGAGGAAGGAGTTGAGGTGAGTTCACGAAAACGGCGCACCCAGTACCAGAGTTGATGTTCCTTGATACCATGGTCGGCACACCACGCTGCGCCACTTTGTCCGCTGTTGTGGAACGCGGTCACACACTCCTGCCAAGTTTCTCGCAACTGTGCCAAATTTGCTTTTGTCATGACCATGACCTCCTGAAAGGTTTTAACTACATTCTTTCAGGGTTTGCCCAGCCTCGCTAGGTGGGGAGAATTTGACGCTTACGTAACAAGACTTCATCGCCTGATTCTAAAAACGTCTCGGAAACCAGTGTAATGAGCTCATCTGCACCGTTGGTAACTATTAATTGTTCCGATGCCAAACCATACTTTGAGGCAATTGCTTGCTTTAAATCAGCAGTCTGAGCATCGGGATAACGATTGAGATCCGATAAAACAGCTGTGATTGCCTCTAAAGCTTTTGGCGAGGGACCAAGTGGGTTTTCGTTTGACGCTAGCTGTTACTGACATAGCATAACGTCCGAAAACTGACGGTGTAAGTTGACCGAGAACTGACGGATTCGCTGTCCAAGAACGCTTGCAAAAATGGGAAGGAAGTTTCCTCCCCTCCCGACAGTGTTTCTAAAGGTCGACGCTAACCAAATATCGCCGATTTTCTAAGAGTCCAAACGCGACGTCGCCGCTGATGATGTACCAAGATGTTCGTCCAAGCTCTAGCCGTCCACTAAGCGTTGTGCGTTCAATGTGAAATTGCACAATCTCCCCGCAGTGCAAACTGTACCACTCGTTTTTGCCCTCAACCACCCAACGCGACAACTCTTTGTCGTAGAACATCTGTAATCTCCGTGCCATCATGAGCATTCACCTTGAATGACGCGCTCGACCATGTGGTCGTCGATGATCCGTTGCCGATTTTGAGCCCCATACATGAGACAGTGCGTACAGAGTTTGTTGACCAGTCGTGGAGCTCCACCCGAGAAACGATAGATTTCATCGACAGCCTTATCCGAGAAAATAGATTGCTGTCCAGCTACCGCGTAGGCTAGATGACGTTCAATGTATGCCCCGACTTCAGCGCGGTCGTAGTGATGCAACTTACACTGCAGGTCAATGCGTTGCCGAATGGCGGCGTAAGCCTGTAAGTTGAGCCGTTCCCATAACTCATTTTGCCCGACGAGAATGAGCGCCATGGGGCTTTGCGCATCCATTTTAAAATTCAAAAGAAATCTTACTTCCTCGAGCATTTCCCGATCTAGCAGATGTGCTTCGTCTACGACCACAACTGGACTGAGGCTATGTATCCCACGCATCAGCTCAATCTCACGATGCAATTGACGTTTCGCGTCGCCGCGATAAAACTTAGCCTCGCAACCGAGTTGCTCGAGCATCCCCTTGTAAAAATGTCGTGGGGTCAGCTTAGAATCCGACAGGTACAGAATTTTGAACTTCGACTGTTCCAACGCCTCCGAGAAACGACGGATGGTTGTGGTTTTTCCGGTTCCACAATCTCCAGTCACCACTGCAAACCACTGACGCTCCGCAGCATACTTCAGCCGACCAAGAATGTCCTCCAGTGTAGATGACATGTAGAGTTCATCTGTTGGAATATCTCGTGAGAAGGGCGTGTGAGTAAAGCCGTAGAAGGATTTAAACACGACCATTCTCCTCCTTCCAGACCGTGTCATAGCGGACTGCAGGCGTGATACGCTCAATCCGCTCTTGATGCTTCTTCTCGGCTGCATCCAACAGACGAGATGTGTCAACGTTTTGGTTCTCGAACTGCTCTGGCAATTTAGGTCTTTGCCCAGCCCGTTCACCAATCACCAGTTCTCCCACAGTCCAAGGCTGGTGACCCGCGTATTCGATGGTGAGTTCCGTGATATCTGCAGGGTCGTATATGACATTCACCTTACAACCGATGAATGACAAACCCACTTCATACTTCTTACCCATGAAGTTGATACAACCGGACTTGTCCACTTTTCGAGTTTCGGCATGCAAAAAGGCATCCGCGATGCTCTCTGGTGAGATGAAACGAATGGCTTTACGGTCGCTACGATAGGCAGTCTCGGGGCTCATCTGATTCTGAAGTGCGGAGTGAGGTTGGTTCTGATAACATTCACTTAACCAGACCTCAAATTGTTGATTCAATTGTTCCAATGTCTTAGGTTTCGCCGCAGCGACTTCGTCCAGAAACGAGTCGACGATACGATTAAACCGTTCTACTTTTCCCTTCGACTCCGGCGCATAGGGTTTCGCGTAAAGCAGCCGTGTCCCGAGCTTTGAACAGGTTCGAGTCATCCATTTGGTTCTGAATTGTTTGCCGTTGTCAAAGTAGATAGCTTCTGGTATACCGTGCTTTTGTACAGCTTGGCGAAAGCAGTCTTCCACAATGGCTTGGTCCAGCGTGGGGTAAAACCTCCCGTGGAGAACAAAACGAGTTGCGTCATCCAACATAACCACGAGATAAACCTGTTGCTTTGAACCATTCGTTCCAATGGGGAGATAAGGGCCATACTTGATGTCCGATTGCCACAACTGATTGCGGTGACGGCGCTGAAACCTACGCGCTGCCACACCGGTTTCAGCATACATTCGCATGTGTCCAGCACTATATCCTCGACGAGCAAGTTTCTCTTGAAGAGTTGTTCTCCGAATTTCCCCAAGCGCCACTTTTCCTTCCCATTCGAGAATACGAATGATCTGCGAGACGCTTCGAGAAGGAACCTCTCTGCGCAACAAAATGGCCTCTTCCAGAATCTCATCCGGGATCACCTGAGCTCGACGGCTAGATTTTGACCTCGGTTTGAGTCCCTCAAAACCTTGTTCACGAAATGTAGCTAAATAGCGGCGCAATGTTCGTTCCGATAACCCGGTCTGTGCACAGATCTCTGCCTTGCGTCTGCGAAGTTGCGCTGAATCCAGTCCATCTTCCAAAAGTGGAGACAACAACTGAACACGATACACGGCCACATCCTCCGCTTTTTTCCAATCTTTCATGGCTAACCTCTCCTAGTATATTGATGTCACGTACTCCAAAGAGTTTTGAGATAAAATTCTCGTAGTGGTCGGGGTACTACGAACCTCTCCTTGGGACCATTGGTTCTCGACTTAAAGAGTGTAGTCCCCGCCTTGCGAGCGTTACGAATGAGCTGGATGTTGAAGGGTTTATACCCTATCTCCGAATCTCAAACTAGGTTGTAGATCGCAAGGTTGTGCGGATCCGACCCATTTGGAGGTACGTGCAATGTATTTTGTTGGTATTGATATTGCTAAGCGTAATCATGAAGCCTGCATGATCGATTCAACTGGGCAGAGCCAAGGCAAGACTTTGCGCTTCCCAAATACTCAGGCTGGAGGCCAGAAGCTCATTCAGTGGATGCAGAATGTCGATCACGATTTGTCATCCACAGAAGTCGCAATGGAGGCCACTGGTCACTACTGGTTGGCTCTACACTCGTTTCTCCGTAAACATGGCATACGGGTGCGTGTCATCAACCCATTCAGTCGGATGCCTTTCGAAACATGTACATTCGACAAACCAAGAATGACACGAAGGATGCATTCATCATTGCTGAAGTGTTGCGCTTTGGACGATACAGTACGACAGAACTCGGCAGTGATGAAATTGTTGCCTTGCGTCAATTGAGCCGATTCCGATTCAGTCTGGTAGACTCAATTTCAGACCTAAAGCGACAGGTCATCAGCGTGCTAGATATGCTGTTTCCCGAATACGAGCGACTCTTCTCAGACCTATTTGGTAAGACGTCCTCCGAATTATTGATGGAATACACAACACCGGAAGAGATCCTTGCCGTAGATACAGAAGAACTGGCGGCCTTCATTGCCAAACATAGTCGGAACCGTCTCGGACTGGACAAAGCGGAAGAACTCAAATCTGCCGCTGCTGCGTCGTTCGGCATCGACACAGCACTGGACGCGTATCGACTGCAATTGCGCCTGCTTCTCCAGCAGATTCGCTTCACAGAGGAGCAATTGGATTCACTGAACAGTGAGATCAAAAAGCGTCTCGAAGCCGTGGATACCAACCTTGTCACAATTCCAGGTATAGGTCCCGTCTTGGCTGCTGCCATTCTCGGTGAAATTGGCGATATAGCCCGATTTCCAACTGGCGTAAAGCTCGTTGCATTCGCCGGAATTGACCCTACAGTGCGTCATTCAGGAGAATTCACCGGAACGCGCAACCGAATGTCCAAACGTGGCTCACCTTATTTGCGCCGAGCCATCTGGCTTGCCGCAAGTGTCGCGAAGGTACACAGTCCAATTCTCAGAGATTTTTACGAACAGAAGCGGGCTCAAGGGAAACACCATTTAGCTGCAACCGGCGCCGTGGCGCGTAAATTGACATACATCATTCATGCCGTCTTACGGGATAAAAAGCCATACGAGCCAATCGCGTAAACCGAACGTCCCGTCTGAATATTCACATCAAGTCTGCTTCTGACAGGCTTATATAGATGCGTCCAAAAATCACTTCCCTTCATTGTTCTTAGAACTCAATTGAGTGCTTGACATTAGATAGCTGGTCTTCAAGTGGGGTTAGCCTGAATAGTAGACAGAGAAGAAGCGGACACACAGGCAGAACGGGTATGTGTCCACAAATGTAGATTTGCAATAGGGCGGACAGCACGGGCCATCCACCCGACGGCGTCGCCGACCAAATGTCCAATTCGATGGAGTGAGGATTGTGTTGGATAGGACGGTTCCAACACACGGCCGTGACGGTTTGCAATAGCAACCAGACAACCGGTAGCATACGAAGACCATGTCTCGAACCATTGACGGACACGGCGGATGGTGGATTCGTCCGCCCCCACTGAAGGGGATGATTCGGTAATGATCTGCTCTATACTTTCTCGGTCATAGCGCTTGTAGGGCACAAGAATATCTGGGAGTTCGTGGTGGATACGATGACACTCCGTGCAACGAAGGCGCCGAATGATAAGGGTGAGTTGGTCACCGTTACTCTGCGTATAACGTCTACGTCGGCTTCCGCATACAACAAGTTGGCCCTGACAGCAAGGACACGGGATGCATTCCTCACTCCGAACAAAAAACTCGGGTGGACTGCTCAACGAGCTGATAATCTGATAGAATTACCATACGAGTTGGGGACGTTTCCTGTTGCACTGTTCGGGCGGTGCAACGCAAAAGGAGACGTCCTTTTCCATTCCTAGGATAAGGACATGATATACGTCAACTCCCGGACAGGCAATTCAGTCAACTTTCGGCCATTATGGATTGGCCAAAACAGCTAGCTTAATAACACGTCTCAAACCCAACTCCTTCTGTACCTCCCAAATCGGTTTTCCCGGAGAGTAGGGTTTCATCTGATGTAAGACTTGTCGTGCACGAACTTTGGCTTTATCGGACATGTCTTTCCTCCCGACCGTGAGTATAAATCCCGCCGAACTCTGAACCATATTCGTGGAATGGCATATACAGTATACTCCCAGGTCCCGTTACGAAACCTGGAAATTAAACGACATAATCTAAATAGAAACGAGAATGAATACCGCTCTATGAACGTCGCCAGATTAAAGTCATCAATAAATTGTCTTGTATCTTTGCCCTCTAGCAAACTCCATCAATCGACACCATTGGAGTCACCTCACTGAGCTGCGGATGCAATTCAAATTTAGAGATAGACCAATTTGCTACTACCTTGGGCGGAGACGCAATAAATACAATAACAACATGGACGGCAATATCAGGATGAACCACAAAAGCCACATTGGCATCGACAATTCATCTCTTCTATAAGTGATTGCGTTAAACGAGTTCATAGAATCTAAAAGCACGCGGCTTTCCCACTATTTTTCGTTTTTTGACTTCATAAAACCGTTTACCACTGACGATTTGTAGTCGGTCTCCTAAACGAAAGTACAGCGTAAAACCACAGTTGTAGTCCCCATCATACGGTTTACTTCTACCCATAAAAATGAGCGAATTGTAATACGCAAATAACTATACTTAGGGATAGTATTTGTGTACAAAATGTGATGACTGAGGACCAATTCTTTCCCGTGTAAAGCTGGATACCGACGAGTGACGACACTTGCGTTTGTCGTCAAAAGTTTTGTTGTCCGCATTTTGTACACAACAACTACACTTATGGGGAGTTATGTTCACTACCTTAGGGATTTATTATCGAGGTGCATTCCAAGCCGTGCTAGCTAAGTTATAACTTCAAGCGCGTTAACCAATAGTAGACAGTACTATTATCTGCAGTGGAGGTTAGAAAACATGGTTCTGGTGCAAAAACATTTTAATACACCATATGTAGTGTGGATTCAGTTACGATACACCACTGTATATTGTGGTTTCGTGAATTTTTGCACCAGAACCCGCTTCCGAGCGCGAGTTCAGAGAAACTTTTGGTGATTACTGCTGCCGGGTAGGGTTAGACCGATTTCGTGAACTAATTACCAAAAAATAGATAGATGGTTGATCTTAGCGAGTGGATGTAAGCTAATACTGCCAACGCGAGGCTGTTGGCAGTATTACGGAATGTATACAAATAAACGAGGGAGACACAAAATTGAATCATCACGAAACCCCGTTATTTACAGCTCTAAAAGACCACATTGCGCGGGACCCAATCCAATTTCACATTCCTGGGCATAAACGTGGTCGCGGAATGAACAATGTGTTCCGAGATTTTATCGGTACAAACGCACTTGAGATGGATCTGATTAATATTGCACCATTGGATGACCTCCATCACCCCACTGGTCCAATTAAAGCCGCACAAGAATTGGCAGCCTCAGCGTTTAGAGCAGATTCTACGTTTTTTTCAGTGCAGGGCACGAGCTCCGCGATTGTCGCCATGATTATGTCCGCTGTGAAACCAGGCGATAAAATCCTTGTTCCACGAAACATACACAAATCCGTACTAACAGCATTAATTATCACGGGTGCACATCCAATTTTTTTGCACCCCAAATTGGATGAGACTTTCGGGATTGCACACGGACTCTCGGTAGAGTCTATTAAAGACGCACTTACTCAGCACTCTGACATCCGTGCCGTACTAGTGACAAATCCAACCTACTTTGGTGTCGCATGTGATTTAAAGCGTATCGTTGAGATTTCGCATGCTTTCGGTGTTCCAGTGTTAGTCGATGAAGCACATGGAACTCACACATATTTCCACGATTCCTTACCTCTGTCGGCGATGGCGGCTGGTGCAGATATTGCAGCCACCAGCGTGCACAAACTTGGAGGCTCACTTGTAGGTGCAAGCATTCTGAATGTGCGAAGCGGGATAATTGACCCGCTTCATGTTCAAGTCATTATGAGTATGCTCACCACAACCTCAACATCGTACCTTATGCTTGCTTCCTTAGATGCCGCAAGACAAGATTTAGTTCTGCACGGACGAGAGCGATTTGAACGGGCGATTCAAATGGCGAATCGAATACGGGATGAAATTAATGGCATACCGGGGTTGAGGTGTCTAGACAAACGGGTTCTTCAAGATAGTGCAACATATCAAATCGATGCTACGAAGTTAACGATATCGGTGAAAGACTTGGGTATTCGTGGTTATGACGTTGAATTGATGCTGCGTAAAGAATTCAATATCGAGGTCGAATTAAGTGATCTATACAACATACTTTGTATTTTCACCGGTTCCGAAACAGAGAACGATATGGCACAACTTGTGAGAGGACTGCGATTCATCGCTGAAGGATTTTCGAAGTATAGTAGGACGCCTGAGGTATCCGTTAAATTGCCACCTTTACCCGTCCTGCAGATAACCCCTAGAGAGGCGTTCTATGCCAAAACCAAGCGTGTTCGTCTATCTGAGGCGGTTGGTGAAACCATTGCCGAAACGATTATGGTGTATCCTCCCGGAATTCCGATACTGTTACCTGGGGAAATGGTCACGCAGGAGGCGATCGACTTTACTGAAGAAAACCTCCGTGCAGGACTGCCTGTGCAGGGTACCGACGATCCAGAGATTCAGTATGTAAAAGTTGTCTGCTCAAGGTCATAAATACTGTATACAAAGACAAACCACAATAAATGCGTTGGATGTAGGACGTCATGAACATGATGGTTGTTTGGTAAATTCTATCCACAGTATCAAGAAGAGCCAGTTGGGGTACGCGTGAAAGAGGATAAAGAAGAGATGTTCTTCAGCGTTTATCCCTCTGGGCAGTATCTAAATACCATGCGACACAATAAAAAGAGGTGATCGGTTGTTTATCAAGTCGACTCTCAAGGTCTTTGCAAGATTTTATTGTTGAGAGGGGTGTGCCCATCACCAGCAACGAGACGGAACAATAGTATGCCCCGGTAAGGGGCATTTCCAATTTGCATTAAGCGACTGCCTATCCAACAGCCTAAAGGACACTTGGCTCCCGCCCTTGGTGACTCGACGGACTTCATCACCCCATTATCAAAATTGACTGAACGAAATGTGGTCCTCCCCATGTCATGTAGAGTAAACGAATATAACAGCCGAGGAAGGATTGACGATCGTCACCGAAAAACTCTTTCCCATTGTAACCAATAATTCTATCGATGTCCTTCTCGTTTAGCTTTTGGTGGACACTGAATTTCGATTATAATCGTTGATAAAAAATACTCAAACTCAAAATGACACTCAAGTCGCTTGAATGTGGTGGTTTGGACCGCACGCGAATTCATCATATAATTCGTTCGAAGAGTTGTATCCATTCAATTGATTCATGACGAAACCAACCAATTTATTCGAGTCCGGAATGGGGTGACCATCGATGAATTGGAAACCGGATGCAAGTATGAAGGAACCAATTTTTCGCCAAATTGCCAAGCACTTTGAGTCTTTGATCATCGAAGGGAAACTAGCTCCTGGGGAGCCGCTACCGGCAGAGCGAAAATTTGCCGAGGAATTGGGCGTAAACCGAAGCACAGTCGTATCGGCTTACGCAGAGCTGCGTGCCACTGGGCTCGTCCAATCTGTTCAAGGGAGCGGAACGCGTGTAAGTGAGCGTATGTGGGGTGTGTCTGCGCGGAAAGTCCCAAATTGGAGACAATATACACTGGAAGCATCTTTTCGCCCGACGTTGCCACTCATAAGCAAACTTCGAAGTGCCAGTACGGATCCAACAAAGATCAACCTAGCCAGGGGGGAATTGTCAGAAGATCTACTTCCACGTCGAGAAGTTCAAGAGCTCCTTCATCGGATGAACATCGACGATTCTCTGGGCTACAGCCATCCGCAAGGAAGTTTGCGGCTTCGTGAAACCTTGTGTGACCATCTTCGAAAAGCGAACGGAATTTACACTGATCCGGAACATATTCTAATCACTTCAGGATCCCAACAAGCACTTCATCTGATTACGCAATGTCTTCTCGCTCCAGGTGATGCCATAGGACTTGAAGGTCCCTCGTATGCTTACTCATTACCGCTATTTTCATCAGCGGGATTACGATTATTCCGCATTCCGGTAGATGACGACGGTTTGGACCCGATTTCGGTTAAAGAACTGTATCAAAAGCACATGATAAAAATGGTCTTCGTAAATCCAACTTATCAGAATCCCACTGGAACCACGCTTTCCCTCTCCCGACGAAAGCAACTCTTAGAAATCTGTGAAGAATTGCGGATTCCGATTGTAGAAGATGGTGCTTACTCAGAAATTCGCTTGGACAAATCAGAGGCACCTTCGAATGCCCTCGTTACGCTACACGGAAACAGCGACCTTGTGATTTACGTTGGCAGCCTGTCCAAAACAGCCGCGCCAGGGTTACGTATTGGATGGGTAATTGCGCCTTCTGCGGTCATCCGTAGAATGGCAGACGCCAAGGAACAAATGGACTTTGGGATGAACACGGTCGTCCAAGAATTGGCTAATTTGTACCTGAGGACTGGTTGGCGTGACCATCTTCAAAGGCTTACCCGAGAACTTACCAAACGACGGAATTCTATGCTGATGTCCCTTCAATCCAATGCCGAGGAACTCTGCGTTTGGAATAAACCTCTTGGGGGGTACCATATCTGGTGTCGCCTGAAACATATCATATCTGACGCGGAATTGCTCGATGCGTGTATTCAAAACGGTGTTATAGTAACTCTTGGGATCGTCTACGGGCTGAGCATGGATTCATACGTTTAACGTATGCCCGATCTGCGGAAAACGACATTTACGAAGGCATAAAACGATTTGTACATGTCATCCGTGAACTGTCTGAAAGGTAAGAGCAAAAACCACTTACATGATCTAGTCAGTTTTCGAAGAGGGCAATACTATATTGTTTTTTCGGTTCTGGTGCAAAGATTATGAGCAATAGAGACTGAGCCATCTATCATTTTTTCGATTATGCAGATAAACCAAACAGGTGATTGATGAACTCCGCGACGTTAGAGACAGGCGAGTGCTGTAACTCGACCTGTCCCTTCCTCAACATCTTGCAAAGCCTCGCCAGCGGACTGAAACGATTTGAACCCAACATCGGTTAGAGTCTTAGGTAGTGGTGTAAATTCCACGGCTAGATCTTGACGAAAAAGCCATCGAGTGCAATCTACTAAAAGTGTCGAGCAATTAGTAGGGAGGCACATCGATGGCTTCTACAGACAAGATCGCACTTTTGGAGTTAATTCGCAAGATCGGATTAGAAGATGGTGATGTCGATTTTTTGAAGGAAGGGCTGAGAGTCCTAACCCAGGCAGTGATGGAGGCTGAAGTGAGCTCCTTGATTGGCGCTGAACGGTATGAGCGCAGTGAGAAACGCAGCAATAGCCGTAATGGTTACAGAGAACGGGAATGGGACACCCGTGTCGGAACGATTGATTTGCAGATTCCGAAGCTTCGGAAAGGAAGCTACTTCCCCAGCATGCTAGAGCCTCGGCGGAAAGCTGAGAAGGCGTTGCTGTCCGTTGTTCAAGAGGCGTATGTGCATGGTGTGAGCACCCGCAAGGTGGACGAGTTGGTTGAGTCTATGGGCATTCAAGGAATTAGCAAGAGTGAAGTATCTCGTATCTGCAAAGAGTTAGACGAAGTAGTGCAGGAATTTAAAAACCGCCCACTTGAGGGGACATACCCATATCTATGGTTGGATGCGACATTCCCGAGAGTCCGTGAAGGCGGACGAGTTCAGAGTATGGCATTTGTAATTGCAATTGGCGTGCGAGACACCGGTGAGCGTGAGGTGTTGGGGTTTGACATTGGGACTAGTGAGGATGGCTCGTTTTGGCTGACATTCATCCGAAGTCTGGTTGCGCGTGGGTTGCGTGGTGTACAGCTGGTAATTAGTGATGCTCACGAAGGACTGCGCAGTGCGATTGGCTCTGCGTTGACCGGAGCGACCTGGCAGCGCTGTCGAGTTCATACAATGCGCAACATCCTCAGCCAGGTGCCTAGAGCGTCGCAACCGATGGTCTCGTCTATTGTCCGGACCATATTCGCTCAGCCAACACAGGAAACAGCCAAACAGCAACTGGATGTGGTCGTAGAGCAACTTCGTGGAAAGTTTCCAAAGGCGATGGATGTCTTGGAACGTGCAGAGGAAGACGTGCTAGCGTACATGGCATTCCCGAAGGAACACTGGAAACAGATATGCTCGACAAACCCACTTGAGCGCTTAAATCGTGAACTCAGGCGACGCTTCGATGTCGTTGGTATCTTCCCGAACCGAGAGTCTGTCATTCGTCTAGGCGGAGCAATCCTCCAGGAACAGAACGATGAATGGATTGTAGCAAGGCGCTACTTTAGCCGAGAGTCAATGGCAAAACTCATGAGCACTCAAGAACCGCAATTACTGGCGCCAACGTCAGTTTTGCATAAATAGCCGACACGAAGTGGTTGCACTCAATTTACACCACTTGACGGGACACCACCCAACATCGGGTTCGTAATCTTCTTAATGAATCGATGGTCTTGTTCAACAATGTTATTCAGATATTTCGTTTTCCGCATTAGGGTTGCTTGAGGTATGACCGTTTCGCATTTCAATTGCTGTAGTGTCGGAGGATACGCAGGGTTTTTATCCACGCTGATAACTCGTGGCGCCTGATTGTGTGGAGAAGATAACGCCTTTTTAAAGAATCGCTTTTCGGCGAGGACATCTCGATCCGTAGACAGCATGAATTCAATAGTTTGCCCATTAGAATCCCACCGATCTATAAAGATGAGCGTTTTGCAGAATTCGATTTTTCACCGTTTCTCGCACATATATAGTGTACGAAATATCAATGGAACACTATATATAGTGTCAAATGCGTTGTGAACGTTAATTCTGCAAAACGCTCAAGATAATATAGGTTTCGTCACCCCTGTAGGAATCGGTAGTTGACTTCAAGAAACGACGAATGCGTGTATCGATCTCAGGACCATACTGGTGAACCCACCGCATGATAGTAGTATGAGAAACCTGAACTCCTCTTTCCTTGAGCAGTTCGACGATATCCCGGTAGCTTAAGCTGTATTGCAAATATCACCGAACAGCCGTCAGGATAATATGAGATTCGAAGTGCTTCCATTTGAACGCATGCATACCATGACAGCCTCATCCCTGAAATTTCTAGCATGCCTGGTGTTTTTGCACCAGAACCCCATTATATCCGTCGTCTTTCCGGAATGTGGATTTCACAAATACGCCCCATAACATTCGCAAAGAGTTCGACAGTGTGTCGAAAGTGGATCCAACTTGTGAATGAACATTTAACAGTCCTTTACATAATTTTGAACCCTTTCGTTTGTTTATTTCTTCTACCCTAAACGGAAGTATACTCCTCTCGTCATCTAAGAGATGTCGACAAGAAAACATCCAAAATAAGGAGGCGAGCCCCACATGGCGGTGGATCTGGCGAGGTGGCAATTTGGAGTGACGACAGTGTATCACTTCTTATTTGTTCCACTCACTATCGGGCTTGGATTTCTTATCGCGATCTTGGAATCCATCTATGTCGCGAAGAACGATGAAAAGTACAAAAAAATGGCTCAGTTCTGGATGAAGTTCTTTCTTATCAACCTGGCGATCGCTGTTGTCACAGGTATCTTTCAAGAGTTTCAATTTGGAATGAATTGGTCAACATATTCTCGCTTTGTTGGCGACGTGTTTGGTCCGTCACTCGCCGTCGAGGGTCTGGCAGCATTCTTTCTCGAATCAACATTTCTTGGCGTTTGGTTGTTCGGATGGGAACGTCTGCCGAAGAAAGTACATCTTGCTTCCATTTGGTTAGTGTCCCTAGGCAGTACATTATCCGCGTTTTGGATTCTGACAGCAAATGCATTCATGCAGGAACCCATGGGTTATGCGATTCACGACGGACGTGCGGAAATGACATCGTTTGGCGCAATACTGACAAATCCGCAGTTGTGGGTTGAATTCCCACACGTATTTTTTGGAGCCATCGCCACAGGCTCGTTCTTTATGGTTGGCATTAGTGCCTGGTACCTGCTCCGAAAACGATCCATCGATCTCTTTCAACCATCGTTTCGCATTGCGACAGTGGTTGCCTTGATATCCAGCATTCTCACCGCTGTCGTCGGACACGAACAAGCACAACACGAGGTGGTTGCCCAGCCGATGAAAATGGCGGCGGCAGAAGCGTTATGGAACACGAGTCCGCTACATGCTCCGGAAACTTTGATCGCTGGAATTGATGCTGCCGGTCACCATAATACGTTTGCAATCAAAATCCCGTATTTGCTAAGCATTCTATCGTACAATCGGCTGTCCGGTCGTGTGCAAGGTATCAATCAATTACAACAGCAATTTGTTCAAAAATACGGTCCAGGAAACTACATTCCGAACGTCTATATTTCGTTTTGGACATTTCGCATCATGGTTGGTGCAGGCTCATTAATGGTTCTTTTGAGCTTGATCGGCCTTGTGCTTTTCCTACGCGACCGCGAATTGAAGCACGGTTGGTTTCTCAAATCGATGCTGGCAGCTATTGCGTTACCTTACATCGCGAATACAGCAGGTTGGATTTTTACTGAAATGGGGCGTCAACCCTGGATCGTCTACGGGCTTCTTCAAACGCGAGATGCCGTCTCGCCAACAGTTTCTAATGCCAATGTCCTCTTCACGCTCGTCGGATTTGCGTTCGTCTACATCGTTCTTCTCACAATCGGTGTGTATCTAGCCGCTCGAGCAGTCCGTCAGGGACCCGACGATGAAAATGAGCGCGAAGACGGTATACCATCCAATTTGTTGCTTGAACCGTCGGGGGGGAGTGCAAGTTGACGTTGAATAGTCTCTGGTTTGCGCTGATTGTCATTTTGTTTACAGGTTTCTTCGTGTTGGAAGGGTTCGACTTCGGCGTTGGCATCCTTGCTCCGATTGTCGGCAAGTCGGACGAAGAAAGACGTTTGCTGTACAATTCCATCGGGCCCTTCTGGGATGGCAACGAGGTTTGGTTGATTGCGGCCGGCGGTGCGATGTTTGCAGCATTTCCGCAGTGGTACGCCACGTTGTTCAGTGGATTTTACATCCCTTTGTTTCTGCTCGTGATCGCGCTGATCGCCCGCGGAGTTGGCCTCGAGTACCGTAGCAAACTTCCAGCGCAACATTGGCGCAAGGCGTGGGATACAGCCATTTTCTTGGGGAGCGTATTGCCACCGATCATCTGGGGGATTGCATTGGCAAACATTATGAAAGGTGTACCCATCGATGCCCAGATGAACGACGTCGGATCCCTTTGGGGGCTCGTTAACCTCTACAGCGTCGTTTGTGCCATCGCGCTGATGTTGCTCTTCGCTACACACGGAGCTTTGTTCTTGACACTGAAAACGACCGGTGAAATCCAGACGCGTGCCCGCAAAGCCGCGCGCAGAACCGGCCTTTGGACGACGATATTCATGTTAATATTCGTGATCTTGAGCTACTTTTACTCGAGCATTTTTTCCAAAACGGGGATCGATCCTGGCACCATTGCGGTGCTTGCAGGTATCTCCCTAATTTCCGTGCCGTTCTTCATTCGTGCAAAGAAAGATGGTTGGGCGTTTCTAATGACATCGTTCACCATTGTATTTTCGACCATCACCGTATTTATCGATCTGTTCCCGAGGGTAATGGTGTCATCGCTCAATCCAAATTGGAGCTTAACGATCTACAATGCGGCTTCAAACCCTTATTCGTTACACGTGATGACTTGGATCGCCCTGACGTTGATCCCTATCATCCTTGGCTACACGATTTGGACATTTTGGACGTTTCGTAAACGGCTTTCCCTACACGACCATATGGAGTATTGATGCCTCATGAATGTTCAGGCTCGATTGATACGCCAATTATCAGCGACTAAGCCGTTGATGGCGTGGACGTTCGCGCTGGGTGTCTGCAGCAGTGTCTCATTGCTGCTGCAGGCCCACTTTATGGCTATTGGGATCGGCATTCTGTTCTTGCGCGTGCCACAACACACAAATTTGTTCACGTTCGACGCCGGATTGGCAGTTACGTTTTTGGCGCGCAGTGTATTTGGGGCTGTTTCAGGTTGGATTGCGGCTCGGTTTGCAGCAAATGCAAAACTCGACATGCGTTCTCGCTGGATGTCACAGTTATTTACGCTCAGTTCGACGAAAATCGAAAGCATGCAGACTGGAGAATTGATCACGACCGCAGTGACAGGTGTCGACAACCTAGAGTCGTACTTGGCAAGGTACTTGCCTCAATCCGTTGAGGCTGTTCTCGTTCCTGCCGTGTTGCTGCTCTACATCCTTCGGCTGGATTGGATTTCTGCGGCGCTGCTCGTCGTCACCGCCCCGCTTATCGTTTTCTTTATGATTTTGCTGGGTAACGGAGCTGACTCTGTAGCCCACAAACAGTGGCACGTGCTGGAGGACTTGTCTTCACGTTTTCTCGAGATGATTGAGGGTTTGATGGCGTTGAAGTTGTTCTCGCGCTCTGCCGACGCAAAGCGAGTTCTGTTCCGTATTGGCGATGCCAACCGAGTTGCAACAATGAAGACGTTGCGGGTGGCGTTTCTTTCCGCCTTTGTTTTGGAGCTGTTTGCCACGCTTGGAACGGCGGCTGTTGCGCTCGCGCTAGGACTAAGATTAATTCACGCAGAGTTGGCATTCACACCCGCCTTGACGGTGCTTTTACTAACGCCGGAATTTTTTCAACCGATTAGAGCTCTGGGGAGCGAATTCCATGCGGGACTCAATGGGCTTGCCGCGGCAGAGTCATTGTTTCAGTTGTTGGACGAACCAAACGAGGATGTCGATGCACGCAACATTCCTGGGACCATGGCGAACGGATTACCAGACATCCGTTTTACAGATATTCGTCTTCGCTATCCCGGCGAAAAAGAGGATAGTTTGTGTTCATTAAATCTAACCATTCATCCGGAGGAAATGATTTCCATATTGGGTCCAAGCGGATGCGGTAAGACCACATTGCTGCGACTATTGTCCGGAAGCTTGTCCCCGTCGGCGGGAATCATCGAGGTGGGAGGTAAACAGGTACAGACACTGGCATCTCCTGCATGGCGAAAACTCGTTACCCTGCTAAACCAGCAGCCACACATCTTTTCTGGATCGGTTCGCGAAAACCTCCAGATGGCCGTACCAGTTGGTGAAATGGTTGAAGATGATCAGTTGCACGATGCCCTGCGAAAAGCCGGTTTGAACACTTGGTTTCGATCCTTGCCTAACGGTCTTGACACGCGGATTGGCGATGGGGGGTAGGACGGTGAGTGGAGGTGAAGCCCAGCGTATCGCAATCGCACGTGCTTGGTTGCGCCAATCTCCGTTGCTTCTTCTCGACGAACCTACGGCACATCTTGATCCGCTAACCGCTGCAGATATCGAAACGACACTTGAAGAGCTGATGGCGAATCGTACCGTTATTGTCGTCACGCATGACCCTGGATTCGCGAGTCGAATGGACCGGATGATCTTTCTTACATCGCATGGATTCAGTACAGGTTGCGAAACCCAACTGGAGTATAGGTTCGCCGATTGAGGAGGAAGACCAATGCAAAAATGGAGCTGGATACTGAAGTGGGTTGCCTCTTTTCGATGTTGACGGAATCCCTGACCCTGTTTGCTGAGCAAAACGTCGATTTCATCGATGCGTACTTGGCATGCAAGAGCCGGGACACCGACGGCAAGATGGTTTCTTTCGACCGCGACTTTCAACGGCTCAATGTAGCACTGCATGTCCCAGAGTATACGGGCTAAACGGCCGGAACGTCGATTGCGCACAGGAGGCACGGCGGCCATGGACGAGTCACTCATATACCGCGAAGCCACAAAGGTTGATACGCAACTCGCCAACTTGATGGCAAGCGCGAACGAGTATGTGCGCCGCTCAAAAGCGCAGAACACCATCAAGGCATATCAATCGGATTGGCAGTCGTTCTCTCGCTGGTGCAAAGCGCGAGGGCTCTGTTCTCTGCCTGCCGAACCTCGCGTCGTAGCGTTGTATCTGTCCGACATGGCCGACCTGGGTTACAAAGCCAGCACGATTGGACGACATATGATCTCCATCGATCTTGCGCACAAGACCAAGGGGTATCCGTCCCCAACATCCGACGAGACGGTCAGGTCCGTATGGCGTGGCATTCGTAATACGATTGGCGTCGCTCCAAGCGGCAAATCTCCCGTGTTGGTGGAAGACCTGCGACGTATGTTGCGGCATGCTCCAAACGATCTGATGGGATTACGTGATCGAGCGCTTCTGCTCATCGGTTTCGCCGGGGCATTCCGACGCTCGGAACTGGTCTCGCTCAATGTCGAGGATATCGAGTTCACCCGGGAAGGCCTTGTCATCACTTTGCGACGCAGCAAAACCGACCAGGTTGGCGAAGGGCGAAAAGTGGGCATTCCGTACGGATCGTTCATCGAGACGTGCCCGGTTCGAGCGCTTCAAGCATGGCTGGAGGCAACCGGCATTGAATCGGGCGCACTGTTTCGGCATGTGACCAAAGGTCGTCAAATTGGCACGACGCACCTGTCAGATAAGAGCGTGGCGCGCATCGTCAAAAAATACATTGAGCGAATCGGCTTAGACGAAAGCAAATTTGCCGGCCACAGCTTGCGCGATGGTCTGGCCACGTCCGCCGCGATGGCGGGCGCGTCGGAACGAGACATCATGGCGCAGACCGGGCACAAGAATCCGATGATGGTACGCAGATACATTCGAGACGGTAACTTATTCCGTTCGAATGCGGCGGCTAGAATAGGACTGTGAATCTTGCTTCGACAACTCGACTCTACCAAAGAGGTTGAGATTGGCTCACTTTCATTCTCACGAGCCAACCGATTTGACACAATTATACGGGCGTCACTAATTTAACCCCTTGAGAGGGCATGCAATATACACAACGCAGATTACATCGATCCGTGATAGAAATTCACAGATTGTGAACACGCCCATATCGATCCGTAAGTACCGTTGAAAACCCTTAGGTTTCGTTAATGTTAGGAAGAAATTCGTTCTGGGTGGGTATAAATATTGAAAGAATCTCCCCGTACAAATCCAACGGTTGTAATGTTAAGCTCCTCCGCAATGTCTAAAGCGAGTGCGGTTGGAGCTGACTTTGCAAGTACAACTCCCACCCCTATCTTGGCTACTTTTAATACAACTTCCGACGACAACCGTCCACTAAAGGTAATCACCTTTCCATGAAGGGGAATGTTGTTTCTTAAAGCATGCCCGTACAATTTGTCTAATGCATTATGCCGACCAATATCGGAACGGGAAAGTAAAATTTCCTGTCGATCGGCCAGACAGGCAATATGCACCCCGCCCGTTTCATGAAAAATATCAGCCGATTTTTCCATGTCTCTAATGAGTCTGAAAATGGAATCCGGGTGAAGGGTAAACATATCGTCAACACGCTTGGCTGTATGAGCATCATTGAAGAAATAAAATGTTTGGCGACTTTTTCCACAACAGGAGGCAATATATCGCTTATTGTAAAAGTCTTGATTAAAGTTTACTCTCGTCGAAGTTCGAACCCTGGCCGTACCACGAAATGTGCTCACCTGCAAGTCTTTTAATTGATCAATGGAACGAATAACACCTTCCGAAGACAAAAAGCCGATAACCAAGTCCTCCATATACTCGGGGCTGCAGACGACAGTCGCCATTTCACCATCATTGACATAGATGGTTAAGGCATATTCTGTAGCCACAACATCCTTTGTGTTTTCAAAGAATTCCCCTGAGCGATAACGAGTGATGACTCGTTCAGCCTTGAGAGGAAGTCCATAGAACTTTGATTGCACACCCATGCGTAAACCTCCATCACTGTCTTTACAAGCTTGGTAAGGATCAAGAATCCGGCGGAACGCAGATTAGTCTCCACCGGACCGTTGTATATTTGAAGGCTAGAGCTTTTGGCCCAAACCTTGCAGCAAACCAAGCATGAAAGTCAAAGCTCGGTTAACACCAGGGTCACGAAACGCCTTTACGAGATTGAACATGCTAACTCTCTGATTAGATTCAAGACTCTTTTGCCCTTGGTGTAGACCGGCTATGAAAGCCTCCATCAGCACACCTAGTTGTTCTGGGTCAATCTTACTGACCACCCCCATCGCGGTCATAGCGTTTTTTATCGTGTTCAAAACAGATGGCTTTAAAATTTGTTCTAAAGCAATAGAGGCGACTTTCTCCTTTGAATTCAGTAAGGCATGCAAAATTTCCAGGACTCCGCTGCTTTCAAGGTCTTGAATCAGCGTCAACAGGCTTTGTAACGCCTCTTGATGGTCTGCGACCGATTCCTGCAATTCTTGTAAGGACCTTCGTTTCTCGTCCTGTTCCGTAATCTCTATTCGTTTAATCTTGGTGGTTGGCTGTGCCACTGGTGACAACCTCCCATGCCCGTTTTTCCACCGGAATGTATCCGGGTCGGTTCCACTTACGGTGAACCTCTACTCCCTGCTGCGGGTTTCGCTTCCCAAACCTAGGATTGTTCCGCGGAATGGGACCTTCACCTTTATCGCGCAGTACTTGCATTTTCACATAAGTATCTTTGAAGGCGGGTGTATTCGTCCTCGTATCTACTCCAGATCCCGTCAAGAGATTCACGGCTGATTCTTCACTTGCGGAATTCATCGGAACGTATATTTCTTTACCCTGAACTCGGTCCGTAATCGTAACACGTAGTTTTACCTGACCGTACGGGGATTCAAGCCGCACGAGCGCTCCTTCGCTGATACCCCGCTCCTTCGCCAACTCAGGAGAGATTTCCACAAATGTATCAGGAACCTTTTTCATGATGCCCGTTGACCGGCTTGTCATGTTTGTCTCATGGAAGTGTTCCAGCAATCGACCATTATTCAAATGCAGGTCATATTCCTCGGTGGCCTGCGTTGGCGGCACCCAGTTCGCGGGAGCGAATTTCGCCTTTTTGTCCTCGAATCCAAACCCATCGGTATACAGAAGCGGTGTGTCCGTACCGTCCGGCAGTACAGGCCATAACAAACTCTTGTACCCCTCAAGGCGTTCGTAACTCACACCCGCAAAAATCGGTGCGACTCTCGCAGCTTCATCCATAATTTCAGACGGATGATTGTAGTTCCAGTTGGCCCCAAGACGGTTTGCAACTTCACATATGATTTGCCAGTCCGGCTTGCTATCACCAAGTGTTGGTAGAGCTTGATACAGTCTCTGAATTCGACGTTCTGTATTTGTAAAAGTCCCCTCTTTTTCAAGACTTGGACTCGCCGGCAAAATAACATCGGCAAATTGCGCAGTTTTAGAAAAAAACACGTCTTGCACAACGAAAAAGTCCAACTGGCTGAGCGCCTTGTGAATGTGGTTCGCATTCACATCAACCCATGCCATGTCTTCGCCCATCAGATACATTGCCTTTAATTGCCCATTCAAGATTGCCTGAACCATCACCTGATTATCCATTCCTGAGGTTTCGGGAACCGGGGTACCCCAAACCGCAGCAACCCGTTCTCTCGCAACTGGGTCACTTACGAGTTGATAACCCGGAAGCCAATTCGGAAGAGTACCGAAATCACAAGCACCTTGAACGTTGTTGTGGCCACGAAGTGGGTATGCGCCAGCATTTGGACGAGCGTAGTTGCCTGTTGTTAGAAGCAAATTACTGATTGCCGCACTTGTCTCACTGGCACCACGTTGCTGGGTGACGCCCATTGCCCACAGAATAGCGACCCCATCCGCTTCATGTATCATTTCAGCCATGTGGATCAACGTATCTTTGGAGATCCCTGTCATTTCTTCGGCATATTCCAATGTAAACTGTTTAAGAGATTGGACGAAATCGTTAAATCCGTTGACTTTCTCAGAAATGAAGGACTGGTCGTGCCACCCGCTATCGATAATGTATTTCGTCACCGCAGATAGCCAAACGTGATCTGTGCCAGGTTTGGGATGCACAAACAAGTCAGCGCGTTCCGCCATCTCGTTCTTTCTCAGATCCACAACCATCAACTTTTTACCATTCAACTTTTGCGCCCGCTTGACACGAGTAGCAAGTACCGGATGTGCTTCTGCCGGATTCGCACCGATGATGATAACGAGACCTGCGCCCGCAATATCTTTAATCGTTCCTACGTCACCGCCTATACCCACCGTCCGCATGAGACCATCCGTCGCCGGCGATTGACAGTACCGTGAACAGTTATCGATATTGTTCGTCCCGATAACGGCACGCGCCAATTTTTGCATAAGGTAATTTTCTTCGTTGGTCACTTTTGAAGAAGAAATGAAGCCAAACGCATCAGGACCATATTTTTGTTTAATCTCTTGAAACTTCTTGGCTATCAGGTCAAGTGCCTCATCCCATGTCGCTTCGTAAAAAGAATCTCCGCGCCGAATCAAGGGCTTGGTGAGTCGTTCCTCACTGTTCACAAAATCCCAACCAAACTTTCCTTTTACGCACGTGGAAATTCCGTTAACAGGCGCCTTTTCTGTAGGTTCGATTTTTAAAATCTTACGTCCTTTGGTCCAAACGTCAAAGGAACATCCGGTACCGCAGAAGGTACAGACTGTTTTTGTCTTTTTAATCCTGTGTTCACGCATAGCAGATTCGACTTCCGAAACCGCGAAAATTCCGCCGTAACCAGGTTCAACTTCCTTGACAAGATTAATCATAGGATTAAGAACATCCGTCGGAATCCCCGACAAAAATCCCGCTTCACCCAACATCGACTTTTCCATCAAGGCATTGGTCGGACAAACGGAAACACAATGTCCGCATGATACGCACGACGATTCGTCAATGGGAACGTCGTTATCCCAGATCACCCTTGGCATATCCCGCTCCCAATCAATGGACAATGTTTCATTCACCTGAAGGTCTTGGCAAGCTTCTACACAACGTCCGCAGAGGATACATTGGTCTGGGTCATACCGATAGAACGGGTTGGACATGTCCTTCTCATAGCCTTTGGGGCGATACGGATATTTTTGATGTTCAATTTTCATAAGCTCTGCAGTATTGTGCAAAGTACAGTTTCCGTTATTGTTATCACACACAGTACAGTAGAGCATGTGGTTCTCAAGAATTCGATCCATCGCTTCCGTACGGGCTGCCGTCGCAAGTCGAGTGGTGGTTTCGATGCTCATCCCCGGTTGAACCTTCGTCGAGCACGCCCGTACCAACTCTCCATCTGTTTCCACCATACAAGTGTCACAAGTTTGAATGGGGCCTAAATTGGGGTGATAACAAACATGAGGATGGTCGATTCCGTGTTGTATCATTGTCTCTAGAATTGTCTGACCATCGTAGGCGTCATATTCTTTTCCATCTATCGAAACAGCAAATTTAACCTTTAATGTACTAGAATTCCTCATCGACGTACCTCCACCAGAAAATAAAAAACTTCACCAAAACCAAATTCCCTCTGTTACAAGGAGCTGGGTTTCAGTGAAGTAGCTCAAAGCACATCCTGTACTTTTACACCAATCCACAAGTATTCCAACTGACTAGTACAAACATACTGCGCTTAGCCTTTATCGATCAAGTCCTAAATGTGGTGTGGCCGTGTCAAGTTTCAGTAGGTGAGACCTCTGTATCAAACATTTACGCAACGGTGAATGGTGCGCGCACCAACGTCCGCAGGACATACTTCACCCACGGCCGGCTCGCATGCGAGCCGGCCAGCGCTGGCAACTGTGTCTGCATCCAATTGTCCGCAATCTGCCGTTTATGCTCCATAACTGCACTACGGCCGGTTCGCATAACCCGTGCAGGGATGACGGTTTGCCTCACTGTTTTCTCGTGGTGCGAGTCGCCATTCGAGCGTACGGCCATGACCCGTACCAGATGATCTGCCCCAGATGCACTCCATCGCGCTCCGTTCCTTTTCATCCGCCACGCCAGGTCAAATGAACCACAAGGGAAACTAGATATGCATATGGGAGGTTCTACTACCTTGGCCGGGAAGGAACCTCCCTATTAGGTGAACATTGAAGATCCATCTTCGGTGGTCTTTGAGTTACCCATTGGCTTACTATGGACTTTATCAATGATCTACCGCACATTCAACGTGCAAAAATTAAATTACTCAAGTTTCGCACCCTGATAGGATGCGAAAACCCTTGACACAGCGGGATTGGTGGTGGTGTAAAAGCAAAACACCCTCATCTTTGGTAGACTGGAGTTGACCAAACAACCAGTATCTACGAAAGGACGAGGGTGCTTCTTCGATGGTACGCGAATCCCATGGCCATGATCAACTCCAATCTATGATTACTCGGTTCTTCCATGAACATCGCATTGCATCTTTGCTCAAATCGTCCAACATCAAGAAGGAGACGGGTATCCCGGTTATACATATTTTTCGGTTCCTGTTTCAGATTGTCTTTCTTGGCCGCAATGTAAGCAGGCTCTTGAATGACGCGTCGACTGATTTCGAAAAGGACACCGTGTATCGATTCCTGAATTCGCCGCGGCATAACTGGAGGAAGTTCCTTCTGTCACTCGCCGTTGCGGTGGTACAGCGCTTTTCCAAGCTGACCTCTGATGACCGAGCCGACGTGCTAATCGTGGACGACTCTTTGTATGACCGTAGTCTGAGCAAGAAGGTCGAACTGCTCGCCAAGGTTTTCGATCACACGACGCACCAGTTTGTCCGGGGCTTCCGAATGTTGACGCTTGGATGGTCGGATGGCAACTCATTCGTTCCAGTGGCCTTTTCACTACTGAGTTCGGAGAACGAACGCAACCGGTTGTGCGGAATGAGCGAGTCGATCGACAAACGGACCACGGGTTACAAGCGCCGGCGCGAGAGCACGATGAAGGCCACGGACGTCATGTTTGAGTTGCTGTCACAGGCACAATCCGCGGGTGTGAAGGCGAAGTACCTGCTGTTCGACAGTTGGTTCGCCTATCCGTCGGTGATCTTGCGGGTCATCACAGGTCACGCGATGAACGTCATCTGCATGCTCAAAGCGATGCCCCACGTGTACTATGAATTCGAAGGGCGTAGGGTGACCTTGAACCAGCTGTACTCACAGGTGCGAAAGCGCCGCGGCAGGGCCAAGATTCTGACTTCCGTTGCAGTGATCATCGGCAAGGATGAGAAGGGACGGCCGGTTCCAGCAAAGATCGTCTTTGTTCGCAATCGCCACAAGTCCCGCGATTGGTTGGCACTCCTGTCGACCGACACATCTCTGCCGGACGACGAGATCGTCCGGGTATACGGTAAACGTTGGAATGTCGAGACGTTCTTCAAAATGACCAAGTCGTACCTCAGGCTGGCAAAGGAGTTCCAGGGGCGTTCGTACGACTTCATGGTTGCGCATACCACGATTGTGTTCACGCGATACATCATGCTTGCAGTCTTGTCTCGCGAGGAGGCGGATCCACGTACCCTCGGCAAACTGTTTTACGACTGCTGCGACGAACTGGCAGATATTCGCTTCATCGAGGTTCTCCGCGTCCTGCTTTCATTACTGCGACAGGCACTACAGGAGTTTGTTGACCAAGATCCAATCCTCATCGATCGGGTTGTCGGGTTGTTTATCGACCGTTTACCCGCACCACTCAAGGCAAAACTCGCTGCCTAGGGGTGCGAAACTTGAGTAAATTAGATAATCCATCGTAAGCACTGTACCTAGTTTCCCTAATGGTCTAACAACCATAGGGGTGATACAAATGAACGTCCTATCCACCGAATCATCACGCATTCAAGCTATCTGGGGGAATAAAATCCTCGATGATGGATTCACACCTATCCCCAACCTCATCCTTCGCAATTATCGAAAATTAAACATCGAACATGGAGAATAGGGATTTATTACCATCCTCATGTCCTATAAGCATGACCACAAGAATCCTTACCCGCATCAAGAAACTCTCGCCAATCACCTTAATGTAACTGTACGTCAAATACGTAAATGGACTGATTCCCTCATCGAGAAAGGGCTTCTTCAGGTCGGGCGACGTATGAATCCCCACAATCATAGACTAGGTTCCCTCGTCTATAACTTCGAACCGTTGCTTCAACGTGCGTTAGAATTCGCAAGTAATGACCAAGACTCGCTGAATAACGCCGACGAGGTTGAAACTGTTATTTATGACGATCCATTCGTCGTACAATATGAAGATGCGTACGCTGTCCCACAGGAACCTGAGGTACACGTAGAGGAACCCCAGGTCCCCTTTAACCCTGAAGTTTCGGAACCTCAAGTCACAATTCCAGAGGAACCTCAGGTACCGGTCATGAATAGAACAAGTAATAACACTACTACCTCTACTACTACTTATAACCATGTGCCTGCGAGCGACAAAAAATTCGATAATGACCCATTTGAACAAATCGAACTTGCCATGATGACCAATATGGGCCGACCGTATATTGCAAAACGTGACGACTACATCGCCATTAAGCGTTGGTTAACTAGTCAAGTACCTCTAAGCTGGATTATCGATGGCATTCATAGGGTTTTTTCACAAAGACCAGGTGCAACCATTCGCTCGTTTAAATGAGCGTTTTGCAGAATGGTCGTTTTGGGTGGAGGTGAAAAAGGAACAACACCTAGGGTAAGTAGACTGGTTTTCCATATACTAGAATTCTAACGGTTTCTCGTCAGGTCAACTCGTTATCATTTATGCAGTCTTCTTGTGTCGTTCGATATGGTTCACAGCTAGTGCCGATGCAAGTAACACGATCGCGTTGAGGAACATGTACGTCTTTACTTTTCGAATGCCTCGGACATGGACGTCGTTCGCCGTCAAATTCGTCTTAAGTCTTGCGTTACAACGCTCTACAGCAGTTCGCTCGTTGTATAACAGCTTCCAATTCTGCGTGCCTCGGTGTGGTGCGCAGTAACGCCGAATATCTTCTGTGATCCGCTTTTTGACCACCATACCGTAGTTGGATTCGGAACATGTCGCGATTCCAAGCGGACAATCTACCTTCCCAACCGCGTGCGGGCAGCGAAACTTTAGTCGGTCACCGTCCGCACCCCAATACACCATGTCATATCCCATCGTGCAACGCGGCGTCCCGTCCGATGCGATTCCTTCAGGCGGTTCTTTTTCACCGCGCTTGTTCATCGCGATAATTGCCTGTGCACCATATTGACGAACCATTTCATAGTTTTTGACTTGATCATATCCAGCGTCCATCATGACAAAATCGATTTCCCAACCGTGCGTCGTCACGACGTGTTCCAGCAATGGCGCCGCCATCTCACCATCAAAGACGTTCGCTGGTGTGACATCCAAAGCAACTGGCAGTTCACTCGCGGTGTCCACAGCCAAATGGCGACCGTTGATGATGCTCGCTTCTTTACATTGACTGACCAGGTCAATGAAGAGCTTCTCAGCGAGACCCAACTCAACAACGGCTGAAAACACGCGACTCAGTCTGGAGACCGACGGGGCTGCTTCGTCGATTCGAAACCCACACTGGTAGCGAAAGCGTATATCTCGAGCCAACCGTTCATGAAGCCTTGTGAACGTTGAGATTCCTTCAAGCGGAGCAGCCAGCAGTGCGCGCAGAATCGCTTCACGATTCATAGGCTTCGCGCCTTGGGGTGACTGTTTTCTCAATTTCGAAGCATAGGGTTGTAAATCCAAGACAGCAAAGAACAAGGGCAGACGATCGCTGGAGTCAATTTCTAGCCAGTCCTCAAAGGAAAAGAGCGATGGTTGGAGAATATACAAGTGGGACTTCCCCCCTCGAAAATTTCTGGTTTGGGTTACTTGAAATTTTCTCGAAGGTTGGGGTGAAGTCCTTTTTCATGCCCTCAGAACCCTTGCCCTGCGGGAGTTTATAAATCTGCAAAACGCTCAGCCTTAAAAACTCTTGAATGAGCGTTTTGCAGAATGGTCGTTTTGGGTGGAGGTGAAAAAGGAACAACACCTAGGGGAAGTAAACTAAATTCCACATACTGGTATTCTTGCGCCGTTTCTCGTCACGTCAACTCGTTTTGATTTATGCAGTCTTCTTGTGTCGTTCGATATGGTTCACAGCTAGTGCCGATGCAAGTAACACGATCGCGTTGAGGAACATGTGTGTCTTTACTTTTCGGATGCCTCGGACATGGACGTCGTTCGCCGTCAAATTCGTCTTAAGCCTTGCGTTACAACGCTCTACAGCAGTTCGCTCGTTGTATAACAGCTTCCAATTCTGCGTGCCTCGGTGTGGTGCGCAGTAACGCCGAATATCTTCTGTGATCCGCTTTTTGACCACCATACCGTAGTTGGATTCGGAACATGTCGCGATTCCAAGCGGACAATCTACCTTCCCAACCGCGTGCGGGCAGCGAAACTTTAGTCGGTCACCGTCCGCACCCCAATACACCATGTCATATCCCATCGTGCAACGCGGCGTCCCGTCCGATGCGATTCCTTCAGGCGGTTCTTTTTCACCGCGCTTGTTCATCGCGATAATTGCCTGTGCACCATATTGACGAACCGTTTCATAGTTTTTGACTTGATCATATCCAGCATCCATCATGACAAAGTCGATTTTCCAACCGTGCGTCGTCACGACGTGTTCCAGCAATGGTGCCGCCATCTCACCATCAAAGACGTTCGCTGGTGTGACATCCAAAGCAACTGGCAGTTCACTCGCGGTATCCACAGCCAAGTGGAATTTGTATCCGAACCAAGCAAGCTTGTTGCCAAAGGTATCGTATTTTGCGCCCCAGTTGGCATTGCCCGTTTCCTGGCTCTTGGACTTAGGTTGTTTTTTCTCGTAGGACTTCACGGCGGCACTGTCCACAGCCAAATGGCGTCCGTTGATGATGCTCGCTTCTTTACATTGACTGACCAGGTCAATGAAGAGCTTCTCAGCGAGACCCAACTCAACAACGGCTGAAAACACGCGACTCAGTGTGGAGACCGACGGGGCTGCTTCGTCGATTCGAAACCCACACTGGTAGCGAAAGCGTATATCTCGCGCCAACCGTTCATGAAGCCTTGTGAACGTTGAGATTCCTTCAAGCGGAGCAGCCAGCAGTGCGCGCAGAATCGCTTCACGATTCATAGGTTTCGCGCCTTGGGGTGACTGTTTTCTCAATTTCGAAGCATAGGGTTGTAAATCCAAGACAGCGAAGAACAAGGGCAGACGATCGCTGGAGTCAATTTCTAGCCAGTCTTCAAAGGAAAAGAGCGATGGTTGGAGAATATACAAGTGGGACTTCCCTCCTCGAAAATTTCTTGTTTGGTCACTTGAAATCTTCTCGAAGGTTGGGGTGAAGTCCTTTTTCATGCCCTAAAAACCCTTGCCCTGCGGGAGTTTATAAATCTGCAAAACGCTCAACTTACTACCTGAAATGCGTTGAGATAACCTGGTATATACGCAAGACCAATTATTATGAGCGTTTTGCAGAATTCGATTTTTCACCGTTTCTCGCACATATATAGTGTACGAAATATCAATGGAACACTATATATAGTGTCAAATGCGTTGTGAACGTTAATTCTGCAAAACGCTCATTATAAATAATGCCCCTGGAACTGTGACAAACTTAGATAAGTCTCTAACCCAAGGTATTGACAACCAAATGGAAAATCCCATCCAAATCAGAGACACAAGCTGACAAATATAGAATTTGTACTTAATTGGTATGTAGAAATTGGTTAAAGTGTGAAAACCTCGATCTGTGTTTAATGGTAGCAAAGTGTCACACCTCGTCGTGTGTCTTCCCAATTGATAATGAATACGTCTTGACAGTGTTCCTTCCACTTTCCTTCGCGCTGTACAAAGCCTCGTCCGCATGTCGGAGCAATTCTTGCCTTGTAGTTCCATCCATCGGATAAAAGGCAATACCAATACTCGAACTCGTTTCAAATACATGTTCTCCGATTTCCCAAGGTTGTTGAATGGATGCCAGAATTCGCTGGGCAACTCGGACTACATCGTCTTCCTGTTCAATTTCAGGAAGAAGAACGGTAAATTCATCTCCACCAAGACGAGCAAGGATGTCGCTGTTCCGAAGACAATCTTTCACCCTCTGTGCAAACTTTTTAAGGAGTTTATCCCCAACATCATGACCCAGTGTGTCATTGATGGATTTGAAACGATCCATATCCATATACATCACTGCCATCTTCCGCCCATATCGTTCAGCTTCTTTGATTGCTTGTTTGAATCGATCTCTGAACAATCGACGATTGGGCAAGCCTGTCAAAGCATCATGGAACGCCAAATGCGCCAATTTTTCCTCATATGCTTTTCTCTCTGTTATATCTCTGGATACCACAAGGAAATGCTTAAAATTACCTTCATGATCAAAAACAGGTGTCGCTTTACCCTCCAACCATATCCAATTGTCTTTTATATCTCGAAATCTGAACTCAAACATGCAAGGCTCTTGTGTCCTTACGGCATTCTCCAATTGGCTACGTATTTTCGGATGGTCTTCTTTGTGCATCCAATCCCTTGCGAAATTGCCCTCATAGGCTTTAGTTGGAAATCCTAACAGAGTGGTATGGGATGGGGAAGCGTATATAAAACGTCCATCCCAATCGATCAAGCATATCAAGTCATGCATGTTTTCTGCTATCAATCGGTACTTTTGTTCACTTTCACGAAGAGCTTGTTCTGCCCTCTTTCTGCGGCTAATGTCATGATACATCATCAGGAAAGCAAGCTTACCTTCATGACGAATGGTAATTCCCGTAACGTCAACGTCAATGACTGTTCCATCCCGACGTACCAGCTTCTCTTCCACAGTATCCAGCTTAGTTCCAATTTGCTCTACTTCATGGATGCGATTTTCGATCAAGTGAACAGAATCGGGGTGGAAGTAATCGAAGATAGATTTCCCAACCAACCCTTCCAAAGACGACTCGCCAAATAGTTCAACGCACGCAGGATTTGCATATTGAATAGACTCATTCTGATAAATCACGATGGGTTCAGGTGAATTTTCAACCAACCGTCTATATCGTTTTTCGCTTTGCATCAAGGCTTGTTCGATCATTTTTTTCTCTGTGTCATCTGTAAAAACCATCAAAATGGCAGGACTGCCATCAATATGGATAGCGGTACTGCCCATATCTACATACAACAATTCTCCATCCGACAATTGCAATTTCATTTCCACGAAAGAAGGATTCTTGTCCTTGACCATTTCTGCTATCCTCTGCTTCGCAATTTGCAAGGAATCTGGGTGTACGTAAGAGAAGATATCTTTACCTATCAAATGATCTTCCTTCAACATTTTTACAGTTGCAGGGTTCACATAGAGGATTACACCATCTCTGTGCACAACAATTCCCCTGGGAGAGAGTTCTGAAAGCTTACGATAGCGTTCTTCACTTTCTCTTAACGATTTTTCCAGTTGCTTTTGTTCAGTAATATCCTTCGTGACACAAAATACTCCGACGACTTTTTCACGGACATACAAAGGAACCAACTTAACCTGCAGGTGAAGGATGCCCCCATTTTTATGAAGTGTATCGGTCTGAAATTCGGATGGAACCCCCTGCAACGCTTTGCGGAAATATTCTTCAACTCGTTCTGTTGTTTTATGGAAAGCCATCTGCAGAAAAGAGCGTCCCTGAAACTCCTCTTGTGAGTAGCCAAACAAGTATATTGCGGTTTGATTAACTTCCATAATGGTTCCATCGATAGCAAGAACAAAAATCCCATCGGAATTATGTTCGATGATAGATTTGTAAATTTCGAGATGTGAGTCGCTGTACGACCAGCCCATAGATTGATCTCCCTTCGGGAAAGCTCGATAATGATGGTTAAATTTCATCCGTCCCCCACATGATGCCTTGATGATACGAGTACTGTAGTGTCGTTGGTGTACCGTTTAGAGGTGCAGAAAATACTTGGTTCACTGCTCTGAGCCGTCATAATGTTTGATCGGTAAAATGACGTCAACCGTCGTACCTCGGTTTACGACACTGTCGATATGAAGCGTCCCCCCATGTTCCTGGACAATCTTAAGGCTAATCATTAACCCTAAGCCTGTACCCTTCTCTTTGGAACTATAGAACGGTTCCCCAATATGTTTCATGCGCTCCTGTGGAATGCCACATCCCTGATCAATAAATCGGAATTGTATCGACTGTGGATCGTGTAATGATATCTGGGCGGTGATGGTTCCACCATTTGGCATAGCCTCTACGGCGTTTTGAAGAATGTTGATAAAAACCTGTTTCATTTGATTGTCGTCGCAATAGATACACGGTAAATTTGAATCATACTCTTGTTTGATTTCAATATTGTGCAACAGTGCCTGTGAACCCATGATCGTCAAGACTTGTTCCAAGAGGGTCTTTGGATGAACATCTCTCCTCTGTACCACTTGGGGTTTGGCAAGTGCTAATAGCTCGGTAACAATATCGTTTAATCGAGCGATTTCTGACATCATTACATCGAAATAAAGCGGTTTATCAGTTTCCTTTTTTAGTAACTGAATAAATCCCTGAATCGCCGTGAGCGGGTTTCTGATTTCATGAGCAAGACCCGCGGCTAACTGCCCCGCCACGGCAAGTTTCTCCGATTTTCGAATCATGTCTTCAGCTTGTTTTCTCTCTGTAATGTCACGGGCTACAACAACGATGTGCTCTACCTCACCGTTGTCGTTAAGTACAGGGGTTCCCGTCGCGTCTACATACACCCAACGACCGTCTGCATGTTCATATCGAAACTCGACATGGCATGGTGTCTTTGATGAAACCATGTGAGCAAATTGCTTCACTACATACGCACCGTCATCAGGATGAACCAACTTAAATGCAGAGTGACCCTCATATTGGTGCGGTCGAAATCCCAAAACTGTCTCATGAGAAGGGGACGCATAATGGACGACACCATCCGCATCCAAAACCCCAATCAAGTCCTGCGTATACTCGGCAATGAGGCGATACTTTTCCTCACTCTCCCGCAATTTCCGCTCTGTTTCTTTGCGTGCTGTAATATCTCTTGTGCTCTCCACCACGGCAACAACTTTGCCATCCGCGTCGTAAATTGGATAAATGGAGGTAGAGGCATATAACGGTTCGCCCCCCTTACGGAATACCGTGATTTCATAAGGGGGTATCGTCTCCCCACGCATGATTCGTTCCACTAAACGATTCCAACCATTATTGAATCGTTCGTGGGAAACAGTTGGGGTGGGCTTCCCGACAACCTCTTCCTGAGTCCATCCATACATCGCTTCCCATGCTGGGTTAACCCGCAAAATCTTCCCGTCTAAATCCATGATGTTTACTGCGTCTTGTGCATTGTTGAGAAGCGATTTGAGCTTTTCTTTTTCCTCTGCAAGTTTGCGCTCTGATTCCTTGCGTGCTGTAGTGTCTCGGATAATCACTTGGACAGCATGTTCATCGCCATATAGAATACCAACACCTGTGGCTTCAACATCAATCTCCGCACCGTCAAATCGTATATAACGCACCTCAACCAAACCATAAGTGTTCCCTTCAGCTTTCATCAAATGGTCTACACGGTTAAGTACCCTGTTCCTATCGTCGGGGTGAATGAAGTCCACAATGGAACGACCAATTAAGTCATTAACGCTCCTCGCGGCAAGCAACTCTACGGACGATTTATTGGCATAAACGATCCTGCCACCAATGTGTACGAAGATTGCATCTGGTGAAAGTTCAACCAATTCGCGGTAGCGATTTTCACTTTGACGGAGTTTTTCTTCCTGTACCTTACGTTCCGTAATATTACGAGCCACGGCTAAGACATGACTAACTTCACCATCAGGTGATAGGATCGGACTCCCTGCGACTTCAACCCAGATATATGAGCCATCTGCCTTCGTATATCGACACTCAACACTCGTCGAACTCTTACTTTTAATCACGCTCTCAAATCGTTGCCTGACGAGGGAAACATCATCTGGGTGTATTTTTTGAAAACCAAACTTACCCTCACTGCCCTCCATAGAGAAACCGAGAAGTCGTTCATGGGAAGGAGAAATATATTGAACAATTCCATCTCTATCTAACAGGACAATAAAATCGTCAGTGTTGTCTGCAATTAACCGATATTTCCTCTCCTGCTCTGCAAGCCGTTCCGTTAGAAGGGATACTTCCTGCTCTCTTTTGACACGTTTAGTAATATCGACACACGAAGCGATGACCTCCGTGACCACCCCACCTCGACGTATCGGACGCAACGAAGCGAGATACCAAATACCATTCGATTCTGCTTCATACGTTACATAATTCTCGCCTTCCCAAGCCCTCCGATAATATTGAAGTTCCCTTTTAGCGTCAGGCAGAGGACGAAAGTCCGTTAATTCCTTTCCTACAATTTGTTCAGGAGTTAGACCGATGCGATACACTAATTCTCCGTCACACATCGTATGAATGAATTCCCCGTTCTTCTCGATAAACTTAAAGATCATTCCTTGTTGTTGTCTTACCGTATCTCGTGATTCTTGGCGGGCAGTTTCGAGCGCACCTTCCAGCCACTTTTCTCTGCTGACCGACCTGGGAATTCCCTGCTGATCAACAATCCCATTTATATCGTCTAACTTTTGTTCCAGTTCCTTTGGAGGTAAAGGTTTACTGAAAAAATACCCTTGCCCTTCATTACAAAGGTTCTGTTGAAGAAAAATCAGATGATCTTTGGATTCGACCCCTTCAGCAATGACGTCCATTTCCAACTGATGTGCCATTGCTATAATTGCCTTAACAATCGTTCCATCTTTCGTGTCTACTGTGCAGTTCCGAACAAACGTTGATCAATCTTGATGACATCAATTGGTAATTTACTTAAATAGTACAGAGAACTATAGCCTGTCCCGAAATCATCCAGACTTATCCGCACACCAACTCTTTTTAGCTCCCGCAAAATAGAGAGGATGTGATCGACATCCATGATCGTAGACTCGGTAATTTCCAGTTCCAGGTTTTCAGGGGCAAGTTCCGTTTCCTCTAAAATATGTTGAATCCGTTCAACTAAGTCGGGCTGATAAAATTGACGAGCAGAGAGGTTGACTGCCATAATCATTGGCGGAATGCCTATATCCTGCCATGCCTTGCTCTGGGCGCAAGCTGTTCGCAAAGCCCATTCCCCAATAGATGAAATCAGGTCAGTCTCTTCTGCGAGAGGAATAAATTCCGTTGGAGAAATTAGTCCTCTCTTGGGGTGGTCCCAACGGATCAATGCTTCAACTCCTGCGATTTTTCCTGAAGCCAAATCCACCTTGGGCTGATAGTACAGATGGAACTCTTGACGTTCCAGTGCCGTTCTTAAATCTATCTCCAGTTGTGATTTATCCATACAGCTTCAACCTTTACCCCTATTGCTTCACAAGATGACAACACTCCTGCTATATCTATGATGTATTTCTTCGCATCAAGGAACGATCAATAGGAATTTCAGCATAATAAACGACCTTTCTATTTGAATCATTTTCCAATCTATAAAATCAACCCGATTTCCGTTCCATATACGATGTTTTTGTGTCGATTACAATCGGTTTTTGTCGATTTGTGTAGAGTTTTATGTAAATTAGACGGGTTAGAGTAGGGGGCTGGGTGAAGGGACGGCTTCGTATTAGATTTGAAGGTAATATTCCACTATAGAAGTCCAACAAGTCCAGATGAACAGATAGGCAAATCCAATAAAGGATCGGAGTGCAGACACGCACTATAAGTGCAACCTATTCGTTATCTGTTCTCCTTCCCCAGCATTTGGAGGTAAAAGCGATTGGCGAGATTGTACTGAGAAGATGGGGCGGAAGAACGGGGACACAGGGATTGCTAAGTTAGCAATAGCACTTTGAGTTTATTTGCATACGGTCTTCTGTGCAGAAAATTAGCACAGGAAAGAATGTAAGTTTCGTCATAAAACGGGAACCATATGCTCGGACATTTCTATCTGGAGGTGTGAACATGCCGTTAGTACCTTATGATCCCTTTGGTATCATGAGACGTGACTTTAACTCGTTCCCGTCATTCCCTCGACTGTTCGACGACGACAGGTTTGAGGGGCACTTTGCAAATATGCCACGGATACGAGTGGATGTTCGAGAGAGCCAAAATGAAGTGATTGTGACTGCAGAAATCCCTGGACTGGAGAAGAGGGAAGACGTGAACATCACCGTCCACGACAACCATCTTCATCTGAGCGGTAAAATCGAACGAATGGACGAACAAAAAGACGAGAACGTGCATCGAATGGAACGATACTACGGACAATTCTCCCGTACTGTGCCCTTACCGACAGCCGTGGATGACACGGGAGCGAAAGCATCGTATAGGAACGGCATATTGGAAGTCAGGATTCCAAAGAGCCAGAAGCAAATCGGTCGTCAGATTGACGTGGACTTTCACTGAAACACATACAGCAAGTGCCCCTTGGGATTCCAAGGGGCACTTTCGCGTTTTATGGGGTTGAACAACGTGTTCGTTTAATTCCCGCTGTCCCTTGACTCAACATTAACCGCCCCGCTGAATCAGCTTTAACGGGTACGCCTTTCAAACCCACTAAATTTGTACCTGTTGACCGTCCAACTGACTCCCGACAGACACTCGATTTCGCCCACTTTGTTTGGATTTGTAAAGTTCTACATCAGCACGCCGAAACAGATCGTTAAACCCTAATACTTCACCCTCCCTGTTATCCGCAACACCCATGCTTGCGGTTATAGACACTGGGGTGTCGCCACAGTGAATGCTCAAGTTTCGAATCGCCTCTAACATCTGCTCCGCTTTCCTTACACCCACATCAAGTGTAACCCCTCGTAGGATTGCAACGAACTCGTCCCCACCATAACGACCAATCAAGTCATCACCGCGCAAAACACTCGCACATGCCTCTGTGACATCACGAATTACTTCGTCACCAAACAGGTGTCCGTACTGGTCATTGATGCACTTAAAGTGGTCGATATCTACGACAATACAAACAATGTTTTCGTATCGATCCGCCGCTTCTTTGAGCCATTGGTTTGCCGTTGATTCCAGGCGATGCCGATTCGGTAAGCCCGTCACATGGTCGGTATTTGCCTTCTTCTTCAGGTCTGCCAAACTGTGTTTCACTTCAAGCTGTAAGGCAGTTCGTTCCAGTTCTCTCTTTCGACTCTCCAAAAGTACCGAAATGTATTCCTTTTGAACATAGAATCCCGTCTTAAAATCCCCTATTTGTTCACACAATCTGCATCGTTCTCTTTGGATCTCTTCGAGAAGATAAATGTCATCGTAACGGTTGACCAAATCCTTGGCACGGCTCAACCATTCGAACGCTTCCCTATAGAAGCCCTGATGCGAGAACCAACTTCCCTGTAACATGTGGAATTGAACTCGTTCCCTGATGTACGAATCCGAATCCAAAATAGGCTGTTCACCGATCTCGTCAATCAGCCGTCTTGATGCCTCAAAATCACGAAGCCCTATGTACGCTTGCGCGATATTCAACTTCACCCTGAGTTCCAGAATCACGCTTGGCGGACAGTGCAGTTTCGCCGCTTCAAGCCCCTTTCTTCCCATTTCTAAGGCATCCTCAAAATTCTCTTCGGCAAGATATAGATGACTGTAGTTGCTGTACGCATTGCTGACAATGTTGTACTTTTGCAACCGAGTGCCAAGGGCAATGGTTTTATCCAACGTAGACTTCGCCTTGGTGAAGTCTTTATTGTATTCGTAAAGCAAGAACAGGACATTGTGTCGATTCAGATGGTCAGTCTCGTCTCCGTACTCCCTACAGACTTCATCATAAGCGGTGATGCAACGAAACGCTTCCTCAATATCGCCGATGCAGTAGTAAGATGCCGCGCTGTTCAAGTGGGCGACGAGGATGGATTTATAATCGTTGCTCTCCTCTCCACGCTTCAGGAGATCGTAGCAAGCCTCGATAGTCTCTTTGTACTTTCCTTCTGCTCTAAGTGAAGTCACCTTTCCTTGAAGTGACTTGAGGTCATTCTCTTTCACGGGTTCACACCTCACAAACACAGGGATGGGGAAACCGCTTAAAGGTCGAGGTGTGTCACTCTCCTCGCATCAATTTACCAAGCAAGCATAAGCGCTCCGTGACCAGCAATTTGTCTTTTATTTCTTGGTTTATCATGTCGAATCCTGCACATCAACGCTCCTTAGATAGTGGTGAGTGCGAAATAGCAGGTCTGCCTCGGTTGCCGATGTTTACAATCGACCAAGCCGCTCCCCAGTCACGGAAGTTGTTTAGCAAGCAGAAAGCTCTTGCTATACCCTCTCCTCCCTATCCCCGCTTCAATCAAATTGATAAAGTTCTACAGACCCAAGCATAGTTCCCTGTAGGACAAGAGATCCGATCACAATGTCAACGATGTCGAAAATCAGAGAAGGCTCGTACCGCTCCGATCACTGGTCGTTCTCGTCCTCAAAACCCCGTCACTACTGTGCTTTCCCGAATGGCGCGACCGTTCTACAGGTCGCCGCAGAAGGCTGTATGCCGAGCCGTACTCTCCCTTCACCCTTTCACCCACTTCAAATCCAACCCATGACTTCTGAAATCAAATTTAGCTCCCTGTACTATGTAACCGTCAAATCAATTTCTTCCCTGACTCCCTCCCCCCTCAACCCCTTCTCATCCCTTGCCCCGCCTGGCTTTTCTCGACTTTTTCTCACGCTCACCCAATATCTTCCGTCAAATGAATTTCTACGCTGGATCACGCCTTTTCTCACCCATTTTTCTCCGTAATTTTTCCAGATTCATCGATTCTGCGTAAAATGAAGTCGTTCCCTGCGGGAAGGGCGAAGAGCAGGGCTTGAGGGTTAAGGGAAAACAGATTTGGTCAATTATTTTTTCGCATTTTTGTTCGGGCATGGTCTTGGTGTGCCCGTCAAATCAAATCCTTCCCTCGCCATCTCCCTCCTCAACCCTGCCTCATCCCTTGCCACGCCTGGCTTTTCCCGACTTTTCCTCCCTCTAACCCACTTTCTGCCGTCAAATTCGATCCTTCTCTGGATCACGCCTTTTCTCACCCGTTTTTCTCCGTAATTTTTCCAGATCCATCGATTTTGCGTAAAATGAAGTCTTTCCCTGCGGGAAGGGGGAAGAGCAGGGCTGAAGGGATAAGGGAGAGCAGATTTTGTCGTGTATTTTTTCACATTTTTGATCGGGCATGGTCGAGGAATCCTTGATATGTCGGGCTTTTTCGCTTCTTATCTCCTTCCGAACTTCACCCTGTCTTTTCCCCCGCCTTGCGCTCCCTTGCAACGCAAAAACGGGCGAATCCAGGCTTTTGACCCGAATCCACCCGTGCTGTAGGGAACAACTTATTTTACTCAGGGAAGAACTTATTTTGCTGGGGAAGAACTTGATTTTGCGAACACACTTTTCTCACCCGTTTTTCTCCGTAATTTTTCCAGATCCATCGATTTTGCGTAAAATGAAGTCTTTCCCTGCGGGAAGGGGGAAGAGCAGGGCTGAAGGGATAAGGGAGAGCAGATTTTGTCGTGTATTTTTTCACATTTTTGATCGGGCATGGTCGAGGAATCCTTGATATGTCGGGCTTTTTCGCTTCTTATCTCCTTCCGAACTTCACCCTGTCTTTTCCCCCGCCTTGCGCTCCCTTGCAACGCAAAAACGGGCGAATCCAGGCTTTTGACCCGAATCCACCCGTGCTGTAGGGAACAACTTATTTTACTCAGGGAAGAACTTATTTTGCTGGGGAAGAACTTGATTTTGCGAACACATAGAACAGGATCGATGGGATGAGGGAAAGGATAATCCGCCCGTCCACATGTAAACAGTTTGAAAAGAACACGTTCTTATTGGACGGTCGCTCCATGAGCTACATAAAACAAAACCAACATTGTTCTCTCACCCGTCATCATCGATCACATTGATACGGTTACTAATACTACATCCTCTATTCATTGAGCCATGTTGTATAATGTTTGCAAAGTATCAAGGAGGGTGTAATGAATTCACATTACCTTCTGACACTCTTTGTCATAGTTGTTCCAGGGATTTGCGCGATGGTAATTAGTAGCTTAAAGCAAATCGACAACGCTGTTAGAGCGGTGTTGGTTTGGATTTGTCAATATGCTGGCGTAGTGGGACTCGGTGTCGTCTATCTTTTCTCCGAAACTCACTATCAAATATCAAATATGCTTGTTATAACGGGCATAAATTTCTATATTCTATGCATCACCGCGTACCAAGTCATTAAATTCTTCAACGAACGTGTTTTCCTTTCTACACTATACTTCTTTGCGTCAATGTCTGCTGTGATCGTATCATTCGCCAACCTAAATCGTGGATTTTCCGAAATATATTCAAAAGGATTTTCTCAGGGACCGCTATCTGGTGTTGAAGCCCTGTACTACACGATTAGCACGTTCACTGGATTTGGGACCCTTGATCCTGTTGATTATCATACTCAAATACTTATTTCTGTGGAGATGATTGCTTCATATATCACAGGTACGGTTCTTATCGCCTTATTAGTTACGGTTGTTGTTGATCACTTTACCAAGAAGGATGACCCGCTGGACATTTTATCAAAGGCGATAGGTCAATATTCAAGAAAACGAACTGAGAACGAGACTGACAGAACCGAATAATACAATATACACACTACCGAATCAGACGCCCCATGCCCCTTTCTGACGGAAGGGACACTCAATTGATGTCGAATTCATTGCCTTGACTGGTACAGGAGGTTTCTAAAGTGAGAAAATATCGTCCACCTTTGACTGATAACGAGACAGCGGAGCTTGAACGACTCTCGCGACTCAATTTTGATGGATGGTCTGAGGCTGATGTTCGTGAAGAGTTCATCGTCCCTCTGCTAATTCTACTCGGATATAGAAAGGACTTGGATTATTCTGTCTCACGAGAAGAATCATACAGGCTCAATCCACTGTTTATCCAGTTGGGACGCGACAGAATAAAGCTCGATTATATCTGCTCCGTTCGCAAACAGAAATTCTGGATAATCGAGTCGAAGCCAGGAGGGTATCGAACCGATACCGAGATTCCTCAACTGACAGAAGAAGATATCGCACAAGCCCACTTCTATTCCCTTCATCCGTCAGTCGATACCCCTTACTTCGTCGTTACGAACGGGTGGTTTATCCATTTATACGATAGGGAAGCCGTAAACGAAGGGTTAACACCACTATTGGCGTTCAAGCACAGTGACTTACCTTCTGAGTTTATGAAGCTCGATGCGATAATTGGAGCTACCCAGTTGTTGTATAACTTAAAGCAAAGGATATTAAGAAGTGCTGAAATAACATTGAGTGCCGAGGTGCATCTCGATAGGCTGGACGAATTCGTTCAAGCTATGAAGATGTCGGTGAATACAATCCGACCAAAAGTGTTTGAGAATTTCAGAAAGAACGCGAAGATTCAAGAGGAAACCAGGACAGAAGCAGTGACTTCCATGTTGAAAACTGCGCCGCTGGACTTAATCGTTTCTTCCGTGTTTATGGTTTCCAATTCAAGAGGCTTCATGAAGGCTTCAGCAGATATCCTCGCACAGCGGGTATTGGATTCCCCTCAGTCTATTCAGTATCTCTTCATGACGAATCTGTTGATCGAGCAAACTCGCCCAGTGAGAATTCCTTATTATTATAATGTCTTGGAGTTCCTTACCAGAGTGCAACTACTTGACTCTACTTTCACGCACAAAGGACAAACCATACAATCCATTATTGAGGATTGGGTCGAAATGTGCCTTTTCCATTTCTGGAATCGTAAAGACTTGAGGTATATGTGGCTGGCGGAAGGTATGATTGGGAGATTGGCGATTCGTCTTGTGTACCTGACACCACAGGTTCGAAGTGCCATCATATCGAAAACACAATCTCAAATCTACCTTGCCCCAGAGGAAGAGGTAGCTTGGATGGGTCCAAGTCCAGCGGGAAATGTGATAGATTTTGTGGAACATGTCATTACTGTAACTTTGTCGAACTTCGTAGACAAATACATGTCGGAAAGAGCTATTAAGGAAGCCCTCATCAAAGAGGAACTCAGCCACCTTTCAAAATTGGTCGATACAATTGAGCAACAAGATGATTACAAAAAGATCAGAAGTGAACTTGGATCATCGTGGGGTGAGCTTCGTTTCTATGATTCCACCAATGTCGATTTCGATTTGCTCTCCAGTGCCATCTGTGAAATACTATCCGAACATCCAGATGTCCTTAACAGCCTGAATGACACCATTAAGAAGAGAATCGCTTTACAGAGCAGTGTCGGTGTTGTTAATTACGCCAAAGAATGTTTGTCTATCTTGGGAGATAAATACGAGTTAGAGTCGTCTAAAGGTCTCGACGTAAACGACTACTTCAGTCCTAATAAGAACCCTTACTCGCTCCTTGCGGAATAATGACGTTCCGTCGCAAGAAGTGTAGGGATATATAGATGTTCCACTCACAACATATCCCACCGTCGGCGGGGTATGTTGTGTCACATTTGAGTTTCAAAATCCTCCCTTAACTGCTCCGCCACTTCTCCCCGAATCCCAGCTTTCCTGACAATCCTCCACCACTGTAAGTCCAGACCCTCACGTTCAATCTCCTGGATTGCCCAGTTTATTCGTCGCATCTGAAAATCATGAACGCTTTCCTTTACTGCCTCCAAAAACGATTTCGTTTGCGGCATCTTGTCTAAATGCTTTTCCAACAGGGGTAGGTAGCCAATTCGCTTCCCTATTCTGCTGATTGAAATTCGCTCTGGCTTACCGTCCGATGTAAGAATCCTCATCACCTCAGTCTGCACTAAGGCAAGAATCTCATCATCTCTCCGCCCCCAGTCAACCCGCGAATTCTTAGTGGTTACGCGCGTCGGTTTCGGCGAATGTTGCATCAGCCAACTTTTATCGTTGCGGTAGAGCCATGTATACAATGCTTTGTTCATCTGCCTAAGCTCCGTTCGTGACTTCTTCTCGTTCTGTCTCACCAAATCAAACCAAGCTTGTCGCTGACGTTTGCGAAGGTCAACGGGGACAGCGGGCGATATTGCCTGATGATTTCGCTGGGCAAGATCAGCATACTTCTTTACAGTGTTCACATCGACGCGCAATCTTCGAGCGATCTCCCGCAAGCTCAGATTGCCCTGCAACAGTTCACCGAGTTTATGCTCCCATACCGAGCCCAGAGCCTTTATCCTCCCGATCCTGTATTTGTCGTCTTCGTTGGTATCGGGTCCTTTTCGCGCATAGATAAACCCGCAGGAACACGCAAAGGTTCCAATCGGTCTCTTTATCTTGCTGTCGTATCGAATCCTCAAATCCTGAACAACAGGTTGCAGATAATGGTCGGCGGCTGGATTCAAGCACAACCACGGGGATGATCCAAACGGCTGATACACTGGCTCTTGCATAAATAGGTCATCCAAACTGATACCGAGAAACTGCATCAAGAGCAAGTGTCGTATTGGATGAAATGTTTTGCGGTGCTTTCTCACAATGGCGTTCAGCCAGTTGTCATCTCGCTCCGAAACCGAGGATTGCATGACCTCCAAAAACGGTTCGCCGTAATAGTTAAGAAACTCCCTTCGAAACTCCACCTGTCTTACATGTCCATGGACGTTGGCAAGTCCCATCTCCTTCAATCGCTCAACGTAATGGTTCGAAAACCACTCCATCGTGCGATTCGGGTAGCTGGAGTTGAGCAACTTATCCACATTGCCAACAAGCATCAGATATTTTGTGGATAATCCCTGTTCTTCTAACAATACCGTTATCTTTGAAACGGCATCATCCCATGCTGACGGGACATTTTGAATGAACACTTCTTCGGTATCCCCGTTGTTCCCCTTCGTGTCCTGGTGACAATCTTCGCAGGAGGCAGAGAGGAACTCATGCCGATTCATGGGTAACGAACGACTACGGGACAGCGAAGTCTTATGAATAGGACATATATAGACCCCAGGTATCTGATGAACTCGATGCCAATACGGCTCTCCCCAACGTGTCCTATCCTCTTCAAAACATTTACGGCAGTATTTGAGTGTCTTATCCGTACTGATGGAGCTTGCCATAATGCCAAGTCGATTGTGAACGGAGTGTCCAAGATTACCCTTCATGGACTCAAAGACCAGGCTCGCACGTTTCGGGGGCAGGAAGGCAGTGTAAAACGAGTATAAGGTATGTAATTTAATGAACTTTTCGGCTGTGTAGGGATGATGTACAGGAAGATTCTCAATGAGTGAATCGAAATGCGCGGGCAAATCGATGACAGCAGTTACACTCGTGTTTCCGTACAAATCCATGATGGTTGCTTTCGGACTGATGTTTCCGCTTTTCATGTAACACCGCGCCAACACGCTATAGAAAATCTCGTCAGGGAACGGTGTTGGAAAGAAGGCGACCATCCCCTCACCCCACTACAAACAACGGATCATTCGACGTAGGCTTGATGATGCCATTCTGTCTCAACACTTCATAGGCACTCAGCCCCTTTTTCTTGCCCTCTGCAACCGCGATACGGATGTCTCCCTGGACAGCCTGCCCCTTCAAAGTGGATCGCTCCTCAGTTTTATCCGTCGCACTTTGGGCGTGAAGAGCCAGGGCAGTTTTTACAACGGAGGGCACGGTCAGGGTTCCCTTTCCCTCCATCACCTTCTTGACCAGTCGTTTGGCTGTCGCAGGCGGGATCTCAAGTTCTACCAACTTGATGATGGACTCTTCCTCGACACCCATTGCCTGGCGTTCAACCTGTTTCTTCTTCGCAACCTGTAGCTCCTTGATTTTCTCACTCACCTTGATGGACGACGACTCCCGCTCGATGAACGAACCGATGTCGATAGGTTGAATGTCTTCGTATTTAGCGAGTCCACGTATGTCCCCAGAGCGTAGTACATCGATCATCGGTTGAACCAATTTCAGGTTCTCCTGTGCGACCTGCCGAAACAGGTGCCCGCTCAATGTCTCTTTTCCTGTAGACATGGCACGAATCTGCGCCATGACGAAAATTTTTACAGCGATATCCAGAATTCCTTGACTGAGATCGTACAATTCAGCACTCAGTTCGGGTGTCAAAGGCACGGGTTGCCGAACCCATTGGTAATCCCAAATACCTTCAATGAACAAATCCCAGTTGGCATCCTGTTTCATTCGCTCCCAAATCATGTCTCCTTGTCCACTACCGCGCCTTGCCTGCCGAAATTGTGACTGGAGTACCCCCGCCGCTTTATTGGTTCCGATTAGAACGACTGGGATTCCAATGGTATTGACCAGTGTCACGAAGTAATTGAGCATTTTCTCAGCACCCTGGCTTTTGGCTGTGCTCAAATGCTGTATCTCGTCTATGACAAGCAAACCCAATCCGTATGTACGGGAAATCTGAGACATGGCAGGTTGAAGTGCACTGATTGGGTAGCGTGCAGATCCGTATTGGCGGTAATACCGCGTTCCCAACAACAAATCAACATTGCGAAAGAAGTCTATGGTTAAACCCTTGATCGAGCCGTCATGGGGACAATCGAGTTTCAGCCAAGTTATTTGATACGCACTGAATGGGGTACCTTTGTATTCGGAGTGAACAATTACCTGGGGATAGAGCGACAGGATTCTGTTGATTGCTGTGCTCTTCCCCAATCCGCTCGGTCCGATAATCGTCAGTGCTGACTGGGTTGAACGAAACGCCTGGTTCCTACTCAACTCTACAGTGCGGTTTCGCATCCACTCTTGTCCCCCGTCGATTTGCTCCAGGAAGCCAGGTTGAATCGGATTACGATACACATATCCCTGTCGTATGAGGCGTGAAATGCGACTTTCCAGGTCGAGGTGTACGGATAGCGGTTGAAAATACTGAAAAAGGCGTTGTACCAAGTGAAAACGGATATGCGTCTCCAACTGCCGTTCTTTCGGATCAAATGGCGGATAAACAGCTAAGTGATCAATTACTTCCTCCTGGGACAGAATCGGTGGAAGTGCCTCGATAAACGGACTGAACCTATAATCCACAACATCCTGATCTATATATTCCGCAACAACAGCTTCACAGCCGTTGGGTATGAGCACTTTATTCATCGGTTCCATCGCGTTTCTCCCTTTGCTTTCTCTTTAACAAAGCCAATTCTGGATTGGGTTCATCATCAGAAGTTGGGTTCAGTTGAACCACTTGCCCCTCGTTCGTTCCCACGGATTGCCGTTTGTCCAATTCAAAGGCATCGTTTTGGCGATTCAGGGCTTTCTCCACATGGCGATTGATGCGAATGTCCTTCACCCTTTTGCGCTTACTTTCCCCCTTGCCTTGCTCCTGTTTTGTCATCCGTCCAGCATCTCTTATGATGTCGTCTATCTCGGACAGGAGATTGGCTTTGTTCTGCAAGACCTTATCTTCATTTGCCTTTTGTTCGAACTTTTCTTGTTCCAGCAGGTGCTCGATTTCTTCTATCGTTTTGTCCCTATATCGGGCTTGATAGTCGAGCAGGAAGCACTTATTAAATCCCTTGCCGTCCTCCTGCGGGATATAAATGTAATTCAGATTTCTGGGGTCGTAGGATACAGTGATCTTTACGCTCCTCCCATCATTTCGCGCTTTCTCAAACCACCGCTCTTGCAAAGCCTTTTCCGAGGAGTACAACATGCCATTGAAACAACGAATTCCACGCGCTGTAATGGAAGCCGTGGTCGTTGGCATCAGATGTAATCGCATCAAATCTTCTGGTATGGAGCGGAGTTTTCCAGCGCGATTCTTAATCCCCCAGTTCCATAGTTTCAGGGGAATGGGTTCAACTTGATCCTCGATCATCAATTGGTCTCGTTGGTACGAGTTCATCCAGGTGCTATTGTGATGTAAGATCGCCCTGACCATAATTTGGGTGAACTGATAGAGATCGAGCGTTGCGTCAAGTCTGTAGTCATGGGAACCACGTTCCCGAAAGTCGGGTTGAATCCCGCCAGGTAATATTGGCTTTACGTATCCGTTCAGGGTCTTGAAGAACCGTTCGACAATTGATTTCAACTCTGGTCTATAGGAAGGCGTGGTCATTACCTTTATGTTTAGATTCTTGATCATTGGTTCTGCCAGCCTACTGGAAATCTCGCCTTGATCGGCTAACAATGCTTCAGGCAAGTGATGGACTGGAAAATCCTCTTCCTCGATGTCGATGCCGTACTCCTTACAAAAATCGACCTTGTTCTGTACGGTATTGGCGAGTGCCATCATAGCCCCTATCCAACTGGGTCCTTCCAGTCCGACATATAATCCGCAGACCATGCGTGAAAACGTATCGACGATGCCATAAACGACGGGTCTGCCGATGACCCAGTTACGGTTGTACCGTGAAACGAGATACACGTCAGCAATCGTGGCATCGATTTGAAAAATGCTACCAGGTCCGAAAGCCTGAGATGTCCCATCCCCCACAAGGGGTCGATGACTCTGAAGGTAGTTCTTCTTAGATTGCCGAGCGGATATTTCGCGTTTCCAATCCCGTTCTTTGTAAAAGTAATACTTAAATTGCCCAAGTGTTGGCGTCTCCGCAGACGACTTTAGAAGCTGTTGCCCTCTACCTTCCTCGCCCTGCTCTCTGAGAGAGTAATACTCGCGGCGCATCAATTCGTAGCTTTGCACAAGCGATAATCCCTGACCGTAGTAAAAACGGTTGAGGGCTACACGAAAAATCCTTTTGGTTTCCTCATCCACGTTGATTCCCTGCCCTACAATCTCTGCAAACTTTCGTGGACGACCTCTCTTTCTTGCTATTAAATTGGAACTTCGGTTCATTGCCCCCGCCTTGTAATCAGGCAGAAGTGCATTTTTGTGTTGTCCGCGTTGCCAATAGCGACGTAGGTACTTCAAGAGGGTCTTTTGGCTGACTTGGAAGTGTTGAGCGGCTCCCTTCAACAACTTTGCTCTTTGTTTTGGATAAAAAATGGTCGGCTGATTCTCCACTCTCGCCACCATCTGAACGATCTCCCACGCCCTATCTCGAATGACTCGTTCCTTCTCAGTTAAAGAACTTTCAGCAATGACTTTCTTGAGCGGATCATCCGACAGAATGCAGGCTTGTCCCAAAGACAACAACGTCAAGAGGTCATCTACCCGCCTAATCTTAGGAAGACTGGTTCGTCCCAGGATCTCAATCGTTGCAACCTGTTGATGACGTTCGTCAATCCATAGCACCCGCTCGATGTGATCAGGCAAGCCATCTTCGTTCATGAACTGAATGAGCAAGTTAACCGTCATAAGCATCCCGAACACCTCCGTCGCTCTGAACGACTGCGATCCCTCGAATCACTTCCTTCACTGGCTTCCCCAAGTCGATGCGAGTATTCATATCAACCAACACCTGTTTATTCGCGATCAAATGACGCAGTAACAGCAGACCCGAACCTGGTTCGAGGTTAAATTGACTGTCCAGAGCATTGGTGACATCTCTCACCGATTTCCGAGTTCCGTCCAACCACCCAAGCAAAATACCTTTCAATCTTTGAATATCGTGAACCGAAATCCCACCGCCGTCATCCAGGTTTTTTGCCGAATGTATCCATTCAATATTCTTCGCCCTGGTGACGTTGATATCGTGTTGGGTCACAATGCCCCAGTCTATTTGCTTGGACTCGAAATATCTTCTCATTAACTCGAAACGCTCTAAGACTCGCGGCTTATCCAATTCGGCGGCGGCTTTCACACTCCGAGCGACGTACCGTTTCTTTCCATCCATGTCCTTCAGGGTTAGAAGAAAAGTCACTGAAAAGACATGGGGAGTGCCACTGTCCTTATCGCGGTACTTGTTCAAGTCAATATCGCAGTCCCCAAGCGTGTCTTGGAGGTCAAGAATGGGGTAATGCTCTCGAATGTCCCAACAATCTGCATCATATTCGACGAGGTAAAAATAACGGGTTTCGATGTCGGAGAGAAAATGATGGATACGACCAGTCTTCCAGCCCCTTACCCTACTCGATCTTCCACTCGAACTATAGTCCTGCGTTGTGAGCCACGGGCGGTAGCGATCAAGTTCCCCCTGACCCCTTCCTTCCTTTATGTATCGTTTAAGTGTCTGGTCGTTCCATTTTGCTCTTGGCATGTTAACCTCCGTGTTATCACTCATAATCTGATCGGTGTCTATATGTCCGCCCTGCAAGCTCTTTGACAAAAAACAACGGGGTCCCGTTTTTTTAATAACGGAACCCCACTTATGACGGATGGTATCCTGATTTCAATCCACTACACCTGAAACTCCACGAAGCCTACAATAGTTCTGCTTTACGCTTCATTTCACTTCTGCTGGGATTTGTATACAACAGCGTAACCTTCAGATCCCTGTGACCACATTGATTCGCTACCTCATGAACAGAAAACCCATTCTCTAAAGCATTTGTTGCATAGAAATGTCTTAAAGTATGGGGTGTGATCACTTGGCTAAATCTCTTGAACTGCTTATTGATGACTGTTCTGTCTACTCGCTCGGTTTCGCGGGAGTTGAACAGATACTCACTCCCTGGTTTACGGACTTTCATGTATTCCCGAATCGCCGCTACGATCCTGGTGTTGAGATAAACTAACCTCTGCTTTCCGCCCTTGCCCTTACGGACAACGACTTCCTTCGCCTCTAAACTGAGGTCTGTTAGCTTGACATTGAGTGCTTCACTAATCCGCAATCCCGCATACGCCAACAATGTTGCCAAGGCATACAATCGCTTATCCCCTGACTCCAGGATTTCCTGCCTGAATTTCTCCACATCGCTCTTTGAAATGATGCATGGGTTTGCGAAATCCAGTTCCACCTTCATGAAGTCGGATTTCTCAACCACGACATCATCCTGAGTGCCCTTACCAGCTAAAAATTGGTTATACGCAACCATGGCACTTAGATATCCATTTACCGTTTTTGCGTTCAGATGCTTTCCCTTAAACCGTTTCACGTTGATGAGGTAATTCCTGTAATCCAGAATGTTCTCCCGATACAATCGCTTGCAGTCCATTCCATATGTATCACGGAACCATTTCAAATACTGCTGAACGTTCAAAACGTAAGTTTTGATGGTGTTTTGACTTTTACTCGACTGAGAGAGAAACGCCGAAAATTCTTCAATTAAGTCTTCCATGCTTTCCTCCTCAATCGCTCAGAAATTCTGTTGCATTCAATCTGTCTCTGAATCTCCAGAGTTGTGTTGCACTCACGTCCAAATTCTAACTCCAGATTTGATAGAAGTGCAACATAAGAATGGTTCTGTTGATAATCAAAAACCCTACTCGACCAAGCGATAAGGGCTGAGTCATTTCGCTTCACCCAGCCCCATCCCGATCAAACAAAGTTACGAAGCTGTCAATGTATCTCAATCTCATACCACTTTTCGTCACCTGGAAAACCGCTGGTTCGAAAGTAATGAGCTATGTCATTGTTACTGAACCTCAAGGTGTCACCTTTCGTCATATGCCTCATGTCGTGCGAAATTTTGATCAACGCATGGCATTGGGTCGGCGTGAGATATGCCGCCTTCTGGCAGACCCTTTTTACCGTATCGATCGGGATCGCGCCATGATAGAATTGCACAAGCCTGTTTTTCTTTCGTTCAATCAGGTTTGGAATATCCCTTTCGGGTTTAGTCCAGTCATGCCAGCCCAGGCTCATATCCGATAAGCACACAAACAGCAAAGTTGCTTCATCGTCCGTAAAGTAACCCTCCAACTCACGTTTCGCCGTCTCGATGATTTCATTTGTATCCTGGAGAATCATGTATAGCTTCTCTTCTAACCCACATATCAAGTCAAGCGGCTTTTCCCACTCAATGTAGGTTTGCCGATTGAAGCAGTTAAATGCGATGATTTTATCAATAAGTTGCCTGTCCAACGTAACTGTCACTCTTTGCTCTGTCTGAGTTTGTCCCATGAAACTCTTCCCCTCTCACATTGGTAACTGTTTTCAATACGCCTTACTCCATTCGGGCAGACAGCCCTGAGGAGCCATCTGCCCGCCCTCAATTTTCTCTCAACCCTTTGGGCACTTGGTTGCACGGCTTGCAAGAAACTCTGCCAAACGGGCGGCTTCCCGTTCCACATTGACTTCGAGCATTTCTTGCATGTCGAAGTAATAGGTAGTGCCCACAGCCTCACCTATTGGTTGCAGGACGAGTTGGCACTCATCGTGGTCTGAGTCGATCAGGGGAATAGCCCTAATCCCATACCGAAATTCCAGAATGCTTGCAACTCGATTCATCTTCTCAGGGACCAGACCGACTGGCTCTTGCTTAACTGTCACCTTGTCCATTGCTTTGACGCTCGTACTCATCAGAAAGCTCCCCTTTATACTTGGTATTGTTTTTAACCTTTGTCATTGATAAGTAAGCGGGATTTGGCTTCTTTCTCCTCGAAGGGAGAGGTCATACGAGGTACTGCTTTCTCGTGCAAACCCCGCCGAGATAACTTCACTCTTCCTGAAGCTGAAGGGCTTTGGCAAGGAATTCATGAAGATCAGCTTTGCTGACTTTAGTGACTTCAGCGATTTCCTCGTGGAATAAGTTCCAGATACGCTGTGCCTCATTTTCAGCGTCACATTCAATGATTTCGTCCTGCTCATATCTGATGATCGCGCGACGGTCTTGATGCAGTTCACTTTCCACGCATGCGATATGGAGTGTGACTGCCTCTTTGAGAGTGATCAGTTGCGAAATTCGCAAATCATATTCGTAGTGTAAGATTGTTGAGATGTGTTCAATTTTTTCACCAACCAGCTTGTCTTCCAGGATGGATATAGTTTTCTCCATGCTTCCCTTTGTTTGTGTAGTCATCGTTCTTTTCATCCTTTCAGTTTAGATTCGTTGGCATAAGAGAAAGAGGTTGAGTCCTCTCTCCTCACGTTCGCCAACCGTTGTGTTCGAGGGATACCGAACGGGAGCGGCGTTGGGTATCCATTGCTATTCAGTTGTCAAGGAACAGGTTTGAAAGCTTTGGATATGGGCAAAACAAAAAAGCTGGCTTAGTCCAAAGGTGCTTTTCATTTTACTTAGACTTCCAATTGTTCTAAGGGCATAGAACACCCGTAGAACCATTGGTAAAGCATTTGTCTAAGTAAAACTTCCGCACCTCTCGACAAAACCAGCTTTAGCGGTCTATATGAGAGGAAAAACTCTATATAAAAAGTATGCCTACCGAAGAAGGATCTTCCTGATCACTTCCGTGAGAGTAATCTACCATGGATATCGACTTCTGTCAACACTCTATTTGTCGATGCCGATAGTTCGCCCTGATATGTAGGTTAATCCCAACCTACTGTCTCCATCAACAGTCTGAACGAATCTTCGGTAACAACCTCTGGCAATTCGTAACCGTCATCTTTGCTCAACACTCTGACCCGATCCTGGTTTCTACGCTCTTCCTGCTCCAGCGCAACACACTCTCTGACCCATTCATCAAACATGATCTCTTCATCGAGATGAACGCCTTCCCTATCAAGACCTGATACTTCTCCCATATTCGATCCCTCCTGCTCCGATTATGGAACAGGTGTTCGGAAATGTCGAGAGAGAGCAGGGATTTCGGGAGGAGGGACGGAGCTAAGCGATTTTCGATTTCACTCGTTTAATCATACCGACCAACATTCTAACCAGTTCCTGTGCCTCGGCATCCAGTTTGTCAAACACACCTTGCTCGATGTAACCCAAGCGGAGTGACAGTTCCAAAAAACACCTTGTCTCCTGCAGAGAACCCAACGCATTCGAATAGAATGCCATCTGCTTGCGGGGATATAGTTGAAAGGAATTACCTTCAGCGATATTTAACGGGACGCTACTACTGCTCCGCTGACCCTGTGATCCCAATGCGTACAGTTCGTGTTTTGGGAATTGCTTGGTAAGGGAATAGATATTCTCGCAGAGTGTCATCGAACGTTTCCATACAGCGAGCGTCCTGTAATCCCGCGCAATAAAGTCCTCATTATCGTTGTGATTCAACCATGTCACCCCCCTTCCCCTATGACACTGATTCGTAAAGCTCAGTGAGTCGCCGCATGTGTTCCTTGGTATCCTGATACATCGCTTCACTCGCCAGGATATGGGCAGTCAATGCGGCTTCCATAATTTTGAATCGAATTTCTTCGAGTTCCTCGATGGAATGTGCGTCCATAAACGAACTGTTCAAGAAGTCCTCTTTCAAATCAAGGGCTTCTTGACGCAATTTCAGGAGCTTATCTCGCGATTTCTGGAAGAGGGAGTGTTCAAAAATCTCTCGTTCGATTTTGTCAAGCCGCATTTGCAGTTCTTGGATTGTCGCCAATATCTCACACCTTTCGTCATTGTGATTTGCTCTACAGTCAATGTTAGTCAGAGTCAAGTACCCGTACCACAAAAAAGATGTCGAACCCCGTCTGAGCAGGAACAGGGAAGAACGACGAATTAAGGGGAAAGCCGAGATAGAGGAAGGATGTTGAAATGGGACCGTGTTGCGGTGAGGAGGGGAGGGAATGAGCGAAGTAATGCTGAATATAATCTACTCCAGCCTAATGTGAGTGGTCGAATCGGCTTGATTTTCAGGAAGACGAAACAAAGTGAGTACATTAGTCCAAGGCTTTAATCAAAATGACCTCTAACGGTTGCGTTTCGAGCAACAAACATCCAACATCCCGATACCCTAACTTCCTATAGAAGTGCTGTGAATCTTCGTCTGATCGCGTAGAGGTCATCACAAATTTAAAGCCTTTCCGTCTCATATCTTGTTCCCAAAGTTGCACAAGTTGCTTACCAATACCTTTCCCCCGATACTGTTCCTCAATCCAAATGAGATTCATGAAAGGTGTGTTATCCCAAAAATAGCCGTATCGCATCAATCCGACGTTGAAGCCTTGTTCGTTCCGCACAATGTATATCTCGTTCGCCTTAATTTTCGTCAGAATCAGGTTCTCCAGAATATGCTTATCGCGCGCTTTAATGTATTCATAGTCTGATTCCGTTGCAAAGCCGATCCTCATCGTTCTCCTCCTCACGAACTGTAGCGACTAATCCAATTGAGATGCAATTCTACATCAACTGCAACTATACGTCGATGATACGGTGTTTCTTTATGACTATACCTGGTTGGTGACTGGACACGGGAAAAATGCAACAGTATCCTTCTCTATTTATGTCGCCCTTACGGGCTCACGCAAAGGTATAGGATCTTATCCCAATTTCTTAGGGAGGAATGATTTATTAATCAAGTCGTGGCATGGGAGAACTCTCCACTTCAACACGGTCTATTAAGTAGGCGGTACACTCTGCTGTCAGCATAATAAGCTACTCGGTAACCGTAAACTTGGCTATACGATGGTTGACTGGCACCTCGTTACTCCATGGCACGTGGTTGCCGATAAAAAGTGCAACAGTAATCGTCTATTTTATCCTTTGAGAAGCTTTACGACATTTTCATCTCGGCTTTCATAGCTACTGTCAGTGCCTCATTTTCCGCCCTAACGGGCTTTTACGACGAAAATGCATGAGATCTTTTCTCAAATTTAATGGAAAAACGATCTATTAATAACAACGAAGTCGGGACAGGGGGATGCTTCTGCTTCAACATACTTGCTCAGTGAGTGGTGGACTCTACTATCAGCAACAAATACATGGAAAAGAGGGGCTTCTGCACCCAATGTACTTGGGCGGTAGTCGGTGAACTCTGCTATCATCAGATGCAATCATCGTGGGCGATGGAAGGCGAACCCTGCCTTACGACATTGTGGACTGGTAACCTGTAACATCATGTTTCGTGATGGCACCTGGTTCGCGGCACAATGCAACATAAGCTTTACGATGGCAATCGATGACTCTGCGAACTTACCCATCGCCGACAATAGCATAACGTCAACTTGTCGTAGTTCTGATGGTGCATCGAGATTATGAGTATCTCGATTACCACAGCGCTGTGAAGAAGCTGATATCTACAGATTAGTCAGATAATGTTTACACAGGGTGAAATACCATGTAGGCAGTCATCAAGCTCAATTTGAGTGGTCGTCATTAAAACCAGCCGACTGTAATAGCACCCATCAGCGACTGCACTACCAGATAACAGGGAGTTCACAAACCTGTCCAACAACCCTATGACCCCTTCGCACATCACTTGGACTTGAAATCACAGTAGCTCTGGAACTCAAAACGGGTCGTCCTCAAAGGGATCATGATCAAAAGATTCGTCCACGTCATGACGCTGAGTTTTCCTGTCCAACCAATTTTCCCGTCTAATATGTTTGATACCTCGGATGATGCTCCTTCTGTCGTCGTTGCCATAAACCGCTTTCAGGACTTCATACCCCAAGATCTTGCCCACATTATCAACGTTAATGCCCGTTGCTTTGATGCCAGCTTTCTTCAACAGAATGGCTCTCCGATTTGCTTCTATCAGCACCTCGCTGGTCATTGGAGGGATAACGTAAAAGTTTACATGGTAATGATATTTCTCATTGGTGATTTGCTCCGTAGCCCTACTCTCTAAATGGTCTGGAAGTTGCTCAGCGTGCACCTTTTTAATCAAGCCCAACGATGCAAACATATTCAACAGTCGGTCAACCATTGTGTGGTCTTTACTGATGCCCCGTGCGGCTAACCTTTCTGCAATGTGTCTGGTTGAGCTAAAGAACACACTCTCACCCTCAACGGATTCGTCTTCCGTTACGATGTTGGCGAGTCCGATTCTATTCATCTCGTCAAGCAGGTAGAGGTGCCTCTTGATGAACCTATGCAAATCGGTGTAACTGGTTGCCAAAGTAGAATCCGCTCGTTGGATAACAGCGATATTGTTGGCGTATTTCCTCTTTTGACTGTGTCTCCATTCAGCCTCTTGCACCGTGATTAACAGCATGTTACACAGCTTGTCGAACGCCTCATAATAGGTCAAGCCATACAAGATTTGCATAAGGTCGATAATGTCAAATGCATATCCTTCTGTATTTTCCTTGTTACGGCTGAAGTATTTCCAATTCCCATCCCTATCGTAATTGACGGATGCAATATTTCCTGCAATGATTGGGCAGTCAAAATTCTTACCACGACGCACATCCAATCCCAGAAAGAGTCGTAGATTTACTTTTTTTACCATTTCTCGCGCAAAGGAGTAGGTTCTCACTGTCTCATCATATGAAAGTTGATACTTGATTACGTTTGCATGCGTCGAGTGGAAGGTTACAAAGCGATTGTTTTTCAGTCCCCCTCTCCACATCTCTCGCTCTTCTGGAGAAAACCCCTTCTTATACTTCAGAATCTTATGGTTTTCCTTTCGTCCTGTTTTCTGCGTTGTCGTATCCAATTGTCCCGTGCCGCTTCCTCGCGAATTTGCCACAAGCAGTGCTTGATGCGCGGCGATTTCATCACTTGTCATGGTTTTATAATCAACAAATAGCTCTTTGTATCGTCCCATTTATTTTCTCTCCTCCTTGGTGTGTTCAATTGCTTTCATGCAAGATGCAGAACGCCCAAAGTCTCATCTTCACTCTCACGCCAAATCGTTTCGAATTGATCACGATCCGTTTTTGCGTAGAGGGTATTCCCAAGAATCATGCAGTAAGGGTCACCGTCGAACTTGACTATAGAATCAAGATATTTCTGCCTATTACGAACCAATTCCGAAGTTACGTCTTCGTCTTCGGAAATTCGTTCCTTGACAATGGCTACATTGAACCTGAATATCCTCTTGATCCCTTTCCTGTCAAACGGAAGAGCAGGACGAACCATGCTAATTTGCCCAGCACGATTCAATATGAATATTGGGTGGATTGGCACGTTAACACCCCCAGCCCACTGTTCCAAGAATGCCTGTACCGACCTTTTATTCATCGGATCAAAGTTTTTATCGACGACTGCTTTGATGAAGGTGGCAATCTTCTTGTATCGATCAGCAGTTTTCCGATATTGCATAAGGACATTAAAGAACGGATTCTCCGTTTCTACGGATAGTTGGGTTAACAATGAGTTTGAGATGAATTTACCCGTAATCCTGTTTTCCCGTAGGATGAACTCATTCACGAACTGAATAAGTGCCTCCGTACTTCTAAAGTCGATTTCCGTTCCATAGCAAGCTGTTTTGGCCAATCCATAATGGCCGAAAGTTGACTGAATTGCCTGTCCAGGAGTTGACGTATATCATGTCCTTATCCTAGGAATGGAAAAGGACGTCTCCTTTTGCGTTGCACCGCCCGAACAGTGCAACAGGAAACGTCCCCAACTCGTATGGTAATTCTATCAGATTATCAGCTCGTTGAGCAGTCCACCCGAGTTTTTTGTTCGGAGTGAGGAATGCATCCCGTGTCCTTGCTGTCAGGGCCAACTTGTTGTATGCGGAAGCCGACGTAGACGTTATACGCAGAGTAACGGTGACCAACTCACCCTTATCATTCGGCGCCTTCGTTGCACGGAGTGTCATCGTATCCACCACGAACTCCCAGATATTCTTGTGCCCTACAAGCGCTATGACCGAGAAAGTATAGAGCAGATCATTACCGAATCATCCCCTTCAGTGGGGGCGGACGAATCCACCATCCGCCGTGTCCGTCAATGGTTCGAGACATGGTCTTCGTATGCTACCGGTTGTCTGGTTGCTATTGCAAACCGTCACGGCCGTGTGTTGGAACCGTCCTATCCAACACAATCCTCACTCCATCGAATTGGACATTTGGTCGGCGACGCCGTCGGGTGGATGGCCCGTGCTGTCCGCCCTATTGCAAATCTACATTTGTGGACACATACCCGTTCTGCCTTTGTGTCCGCTTCTTCTCTGTCTACTATTCAGGCTAACCCCACTTGAAGGAGAGGTTAGCCATGAAAGATTGGAAAAAAGCGGAGGATGTGGCCGTGTATCGTGTTCAGTTGCTGTCTCCACTTTTGGAAGATGGACTGGATTCAGCGCAACTTCGCAGACGCAAGGCAGAGATCTGTGCACAGACCGGGTTATCGGAACGAACATTGCGCCGCTATTTAGCTACATTTCGTGAACAAGGTTTTGAGGGACTCAAACCGAGGTCAAAATCTAGCCGTCGAGCTCAGGTGATCCCGGATGAGATTCTGGAAGAGGCCATTTTGTTGCGCAGAGAGGTTCCTTCTCGAAGCGTCTCGCAGATCATTCGTATTCTCGAATGGGAAGGAAAAGTGGCACCTGGGGAAATTCGGAGAACAACTCTTCAAGAGAAACTTGCTCGTCGAGGATATAGTGCCGGACACATGCGAATGTATGCTGAAACCGGTGTGGCAGCGCGTAGGTTTCAGCGCCGTCACCGCAATCAGTTGTGGCAATCGGACATCAAGTTTGGCCCTTATCTCCCCATTGGAACGAATGGTTCAAAGCAACAGGTCTATCTCGTGGTTATGTTGGATGACGCAACTCGTTTTGTTCTCCACGGGAGGTTTTACCCCACGCTGGACCAAACCATTGTGGAAGACTGCTTTCGCCAAGCTGTACAAAAGCACGGTATACCAGAGGCTATCTACTTTGACAACGGCAAACAATTCAGAACCAAATGGATGACTCGAACCTGTTCAAAGCTCGGGACACGGCTGCTTTACGCGAAACCCTATGCGCCGGAGTCGAAGGGAAAAATAGAGCGGTTTAATCGTATCGTCGACTCGTTTCTGGACGAAATCGCTGCGGCGAAACCTAAGACATTGGAACAATTGAATCAACAATTTGAGGTCTGGTTAAGTGAATGTTATCAGAACCAACCTCACTCCGCACTTCAGAATCAGATGAGCCCCGAGACTGCCTATCGTAGCGACCATAAAGCCATTCGTTTCATCTCACCAGAGAGCATCGCGGATGCCTTTTTGCATGCCGAAACTCGAAAAGTGGACAAGTCCGGTTGTATCAACTTCATGGGTAAGAAGTATGAAGTGGGTCTGTCATTCATCGGTTGTAAGGTGAATGTCATATACGACCCTGCAGATATCACGGAACTCACCATCGAATACGCGGGTCACCAGCCTTGGACTGTGGGAGAACTGGTGATTGGTGAACGGGCTGGGCAAAGACCTAAACTGCCAGAGCGGTTCGAGAACCAAAACGTTGACACATCTCGTCTGTTGGATGCAGCCGAGAAGAAGCATCAGGATCGGATTGAGCGTATCACGCCTGCAGTCCGCTATGACGCGGTCTGGAAGGAGGAGAATGGTCGTGTTTGAATCGTTCTACGGCTTTACTCACACGCCCTTCTCACGAGATATTCCAACAGATGAACTCTACATGTCATCTACACTGGAGGACATTCTCGGTCGGCTGAAGTATGCTGCGGAGCGTCAGTGGTTCGCAGTGGTGACTGGAGATTGTGGAACCGGAAAAACCACAACCATCCGTCGTTTCTCGGAGGCGCTGGAACAGTCGAAGTTCAAAATTCTGTACCTGTCGGATTCTAAGCTGACCCCACGACATTTTTACAAGGGGATGCTCGAGCAACTCGGTTGCGAGGCTAAGTTTTATCGCGGCGACGCGAAACGTCAATTGCATCGTGAGATTGAGCTGATGCGTGGGATACATAGCCTCAGTCCAGTTGTGGTCGTAGACGAAGCACATTTGCTAGATCGGGAGATGCTCGAGGAAGTAAGATTTCTTTTGAATTTTAAAATGGATGCGCAAAGTCCTATGGCGCTAATTCTCGTCGGACAGAGTGAGCTCTGGGAACGGCTCAACTTACAGGCTTACGCCGCCATTCGGCAACGCATTGATCTACAGTGTAAGTTGCATCACTACGACCGCGCTGAAATCGGGGCATACATTGAACGTCATCTAGCCTACGCGGTAGCTGGACAGCAATCTATTTTCTCGGATAAGGCTGTCGATGAAATCTATCGTTTCTCGGGTGGAGCTCCACGACTGGTCAACAAACTCTGTACGCACTGTCTCATGTATGGGGCTCAAAATCGGCAACGGATCATCGACGACCACATGGTCGAGCGCGTCATTCAAGGTGAATGCTCATGATGGCACGGAGATTACAGATGTTCTACGATCCAGAGTTGTCGCGTTGGGTGGTTGAGGGCAAAAATGAGTGGTACAGTTTGCACTGCGGGGAGATTGTGCAATTTCACATTGAACGCACAACGCTTAGTGGACGGCTAGAGCTTGGACGAACATCTTGGTACATCATCAGCGGCGACGTCGCGTTTGGACTCTTAGAAAATCGGCGATATTTGGTTAGCGTCGACCTTTAGAAACACTGTCGGGAGGGGAGGAAACTTCCTTCCCATTTTTGCAAGCGTTCTTGGACAGCGAATCCGTCAGTTCTCGGTCAACTTACACCGTCAGTTTTCGGACGTTATGCTATGTCAGTAACAGCAAGCCACCATTTTAGAAAGTTCCATTCGTAATCGTCGACCTTCAATCAGTGTTTCTCTTACCATTTCTCTGATATGGTATAGACTCGCGTTATATTTCTTGCGATTGATATCTCTGACCAGGTTTGTACTCAGCAAAAGTAACCCTCCTAACATTGATTTGAATTTCGAGCCACCTTATCTGGTCCAATTTGATGGTATGCAGTGCACCTTTGTCTGAAAGTAAGATCGTAAGCGAACGCCGTTTGACCTCGTTACCAGGATCCACCAACCTCTATATCCGCAATGCTGGGCTGTGAGTACAACACAAAAAAGCTGATTTGAGTTGTCAAGGTACCCATGATTCTTCCGCCGCCCAGAGGACATAGTTACCCCAGGGCTACATAGGAAGAAACTTAAAATTGGGCACCCCACACAAATCAGCTTTCGCTTATGTGGTGTAGGGAAAAGTGACTTCCAGTAGGAAGTCTGGTAGGGCTATGATAATACACTCGTTGTCTTGTGTAAACCTTTTTATGGTGTTTCCTCCAGACACCCCCAATGGCGTTTTCTTCTGAACACCTTTGAAGCGTCCAAACTCCCCCTCCTCCGTCCCTGTTTTCATCCTTATCTCATTTCCTACTTTTTCGCCCACAGTCGCACCCGACTCGAACATGATAGTGCGAACCCATCGGAATTATTCGCACAGAAGTGCTTAGTATATGGGGACGAACCAATTCGTAGGGAGGAATGATTTTATGTCGTATGCAATCGCTGTAGACACAGGGAAACATTATACCAAGACTCTCAGTTACAAGGATCAAGGGTACATTAAGCAACGGTTCCGCACGCTCATGCAAGAGGGAACTCATTTTTCTGGAGTCGAGGTATCTGGGGACACTTATCGCGTGGAGTTTGAGGACAAACAGTATCTTATTGGGAGTATGTGCTCAGAGTTGAATGCGGACTATGCCTCTGCGTCCAAACACTCTCTTACCCACAAATTGGCGGTTTACACGTCCATAGCCCTGATGTTGGAAAAACTCAGTGTGGACCGAGTCGGTATTCCGCAAGTCGCTGTGGCACTGAATACCCCACTTCATATCTTCAAAAACGAAAAACTAAAAGCCGCCTATCACGAGTTTATCCTGAATGACCAAAAGCCCATTTCCTTGCGCGTGAATGGACAAGCCTGGGTGTTTCGGATCAACCAACTGGTGTTATTGCCCGAATCCCTCGGTCCGATCTACTACCACCTGAATGAATACCGCAACAGCAGAGTTACAGTAATCGACATCGGCTCAATGAACGCATCCTTTTCGACTTTCGACAGGTTGATCCCCAAGATTGACAGTATGGTGATCTCGAATCTTGGCGTAAACCTCCTTCGAGGACATGTCCAGGAGACGCTATCCACCCAATTCGGAACCACAATCACGTTGGACGAAAGCGAAGCCATTCTACGAGAACAAGTCTACTCCATCAATGGCACAGTCATGCCCGACAGCCAGCCAATAATCCGTGATTTGATGACGAACCATGTCCGAGACATCATCAACTATGGAAGGTCACAAGGGCTATCGTTCACTACGCCTGTTTTTTGCGGCGGAGGCAGTCTGTTGTTAAAGGATGCTATCTTAGCCCAGTACCCTTATGCCCAGATCGATGACAACGGGAGCTACTCTAATGTGATGAGTTACTGGAAGTTACTTGAAGCCAGGGGCTTAACTTCTCATGTCTAAGCGGAAAATCTCAATTTCCGTCCGAGATCCAGCCGTTTACAAGTATTTGAGGGAGAAGGCGCAAAGGGACAACATTAGCGCGTATGTCTGCGGGTTAATTCGAAATGACATGATAAATAACCATGAAGACTTGGATGAAAGAATCGAGGCGGTAGTCAGACGGCTGTTGGGGAACCCTAACGGAATCACGCTTCAATCACGCGATCATCCGAAGAAGGACTCATTGTCGGACGAGGACAGGGAACTTCTCAAGTCGCTGTTCTAACGGAGAGAGCCAATATTGGCTCTCTTTCGCGCTCCAGCGTACGCATCCAGCCAACTTTACGTGAATTTCCCTGATATGTAGCCTATCTTTCGCAATTTCGGACACCTGAAGTCTCGATTTTAGACTTGCCAGCGATAGACTCACACACTCAAACCTGTTGAAACTCTAACGCCAATTAACAAACCCACTCTTCAAGTAATAGCCGCCGAACAATATCGTATCAGACCAGTCATCCTACCCTGCCTATGTGACCTTGGCTTTCCTCCATGCAGGTATCCCTTGAGATATAAGGACCCGCCTTTTTCACTGTTTGAGCTAAATCAAATGTCGTCCCTTATTACGAGCGCATGTGTTACAATTTTCCTATGTTTTCACGATGGTTCCGAGGAGGATGGTTTCATGGCTGAAGATGATTTAAGTAAATACGAGGACTGGCTAACTCAACTTTGCAGGGAAGTGCGTCCTCTCGACGATATTACGGTTTGGGTTGAGCAAGTAAACGATCCGCCGCTCGGAAGCTACATCATCCATTTCAACCGCAATGACAACGGAAACGTAGTCAACACCGAGATTGTCTCCATTTCGAGGCTCGACATTGAAGATAAATCAGCGGGTCAGAAAATACTTGCCGCCATCAACAAAGTTTGAACTGCCCACATGTCCAAAGACAGACGATGATGATTTTGTCTTCGATGCGAGGTCTCTAATGACATGCTCCCATTGTCTGAGTTTCCAAAGCATTGGGCATATGCCACTTCGAACATGCGAAATGAGAGCCAGTAATGGCTCTCATTCTGCTCAAGCAGACCTAATCCCTCGTGACTTCCCCAGGTTTTCCTCATATGTACCCCATTTTCACGATTTGAGCCGCAAAGTCTTTTACAACCGACGCTAAATCATACATCCATCCCGCACGGGCACCTGACGCTGATAATCATTGTTACTCGCTGTGTTTCGCAACGATATCCCGCGCCCATTCATACACCTTTTCACTTGATTTGATCCCCATGATGTAGATTCCACCGTGCCACCAGGAGTTGATGTTCAGCGTGGGTCATTTTCCCTGTTGTCATGAGATTATAGTCATTTAGCCATGGTGCAGACCCCTTTGGAACATCGAATCTTTACCGACCGCCCACTTCCGCATCGCATACGGGACAGCGTTCCAATGAAATCATCGCCCGCTTTCTCTGTAAATTGTATCTAAGTTGGCGATTCCTTCTGGTTTTAGCATCATAAGTACCCGATACCAGGGGTGTAATCGAAATTTGCAGTGGACTTATCCCCGTTACTGATCCGTCACTTCATTGTCCAACCCCAAATGGGTGTAGCCCCGTCAGACTACTCCCTCCATATGTCCAACCGTTTCAGGATGTAGATTCATCCAAGTTTGTCCCAGTTTTTAACCAGTCGTTCTTGTTGTCGGTCCCTGTAGAATTCCACGTAGAGGCTGAGCCACTGTAACGGTACAAGATTGCAGTCCTGCAGGTAACTCACTTCGCCAAATATGGGTTTATTAGAACTTTCTTATTGGTTTTCTCGTCCTCCAATAGTCGTCTTATGTAAACTTCAATTTCATTGAAATTCATATCAGGTTTAAACCCTTTGTTCCCGTCCAACCACATCGCATTCATCAGTCTATCGAAAGTCGCTTCGCATGATCGGCGCGGCATCTTCCCTAAAGTGGAGCTAAAGAAATCTGGGTGGATAGAATAATGATGCGAATGGATAAATTCGTCCCAGGTTTGACGAAGCTCTTTCTCTGGTCTTATATCAATTATCTCTACTTCTTCGAGGTTTCTATCTTCTACGGTGCCCCATGCTTCCTTTAACAGTTCAATCGCAGATACATCGGTCTTTGGTGCACTATATCCGAAAATAGTAAACATATAGGCATGCTTCAAATAATGCCTAATTCTATTCCAATTATCTTTAATGAATGGGTCATTATTATAGTCCTTTTCTTTTACAGGATATAAGAGTTTTGTGGGTTTGAATGGCTTACCACATACACTACATCTTCCATGTATAAGCCCTCCAACTTTGTGCTCATTGCAAACACCCACATATGTATTTCCGTGCAAAAATGATAGATCAGGCAAGTTAGTGGTGAACTTCGATACTCTTTCATACGCCTGTAATAATAAAGGGTCCCAGTTAAACGTCGCAATTAAATCCTTTCTTGTCAAACTCAGTATTAAAAAATCATATACAGTAGGTTCATCTGGGATCTCAAAGCTATAAAAATAGTCATAAATTCTTCTCTCCAATTCCAATGTTATGTCCTCGTATTCCTTACGACTATTCAATTCAGAGTATATGTCTTCCAGGTTATTGCTTTTGGTCTTCAAATTTGCTTTTTGTATAATATCAGCCATACCCAACTTTTCAATAAACCCAGCCATAACGGAAGTTTTTCTCTGGTTTTTATCACCATTAGGGATAGCCGCTACACTTGCACCCGCCCCGAGAAGAACTACATGTGGTCTATTTTTCATTATGATTTCAAATTCCTGGACGCTCATTTTATTCCTCCATTTTCCGTACCCATTTGAATCTGGCTGTCTCGTTCGATTAAGCAAATCAATAGACGTTTAATGTTGCCGTCTATCATGTCCGAACTGATAGGAAAATGTCCCATTGCTGACGGACACCTTATCTGTTCAACTCACGCCCAACGCCTTGAATACCGCATCCGTTGGGTCAGAGTAAAAGATCGGCTGAATCTTGATTAGCAAATCTGATGGGACTGTTTGCAGATCGACCACCGAAACCGCAGGTATTAACACCTTCTTGGCTCCTGCATCGACGCATACTTGCAACACGTTAGCAAACTCCTCGACCTTCGCAATCGTTCCACCTACTGTCATGTTGCCGAGGACAACCAAGCTCTCCTGCACGGATCGCTCCAAAGCCCCAGAACACAAGCCCACTAATTCTGCGATTGCCAGTTCGCTGGTCAGCCCGATTCCCTGCAGGTCACTGATATGCATTAAATAGTCCTTGGTCTTGGTGCTAATTGTGCCACTGATACTTTTTGCATTCGCGGTGAAGTATCGGAAAGCCGTATCAAGGCTCTCCCTCGCCCCTCGATGGGAAGCCACCCCAGACTTCTCGAATTTACCTGTTCCCGACACAACCTGGTTTTCCAGCTTATACACGCCAATCATGCCAGAATCCCCATGACCAACCGTATAAACATGACCTGGCTTACCCATTCCCTCTGGAATGAGCTTCCCGCCACCTTGTTCGGGTACGGAGACATACTCTTCGTTCAGCGTCTCCCTGTCGATGTAGGAGAAATGCACATCGTAGAACTCCATGCCACCAATTTTCTTAAGCTGTTCCTTGACCCTCCTGCGCCCCTCCAGCGCGTATTTGAGGACCTCCTCTACGTCTTCTCTGGTGTATTCCCCATTTGGATACAAGAGCTTAATCAGACCAGAAACCGTTTTACGAACAGCAATTACATCGCGCTGGTTCAGATTGTTGCCGAGCTTAAAGTAACGGTCAATCGCGTCAGCAAAAGAACGTTTCCTCATCTCTCTGAAATACTCTGCCATGTAATCGACTATGAAACCGTATTGGTTCGTGAAGAATTCGGGACGCATCTTGGGGATTTCCCAGCCAGGTAGGTAATAGTGCATCCGATCAAAAAACGCCGTATCGTTCGCCATAGCATCAGGGAACGGTGCAAAGAGATGCGAGGTCTTGATAAGGGAATCCAGACTCTGATTGATATTCCCGATAAACACCATGGATGCAGAAGCCGTCTTCTCCTCCTTCCCCCGCGCAAATGACCCAGATGCCATGTAGTCCTTCATTATTTGGATGCCATCTTTGTCCTTGAACTGAATCCCCGCCACTTCGTCGAAGGCGACGACATCCCACAACCCGACCAGTCCAACCTTCTTGGTAGACATGTTGTAGAACAGGTTCGCGACAGTCGTTTGCCCACCCGATACGAGAATGGAGTTTGGGGACAGTTCCTTATAGACGTGGGATTTCCCCGTGCCTCTTGGTCCCAGTTCGCATAGGTTGTAGTTGTTCTCGACCAGTGGTACAAGCCGAAGGAGAAGATGCCACTTTACCCGTTCCTCCAAATGGGTCGGCTCCATTCCTGTCGAGCGAATCAACACATCGATCCATTCCTCTTTGGTGAAACTCCGCCGCCCTTCAAAAATCTCGTTCAAATCCATATTGGGCATCTGAATGGGTTGTAAACTACTGATGCTAAACGGGTTCATGTTGCGGGCTTCTTCGTCAAAGAAATAGTCCATCTTCAACATGCACCAGATGCCGCCCGCCAACAGTTTGTCGTACTCTTTGACGTAGTTGGGCGAAATCGGGACACCTTTAAGACCCAGGTTTGAGAACTCGGCTTCGTAAGTGTCGATCTTAGGGTTGAGAGTGACGGTCACTTTGTCGATGATGGAATATTGTCCGATCTCGCGAATTCTTGACTTGATCTTTTCTGCCTCATCAGGTCTGACGAAGTTCTCTGCAAGGATCTTCTTGACGCGATCCACTCCCTCGCGAATGCTCTCCTCATCATTTGTCGCCGCGTACATGCCAAGCAGGTACTCCAATACATAGACGGGCACATTGGCTCCCTGCTTAATCATGCTGGTGAGGTCTTTCCGCACGACTCGACCCGCAAAGACCGTGTTCAGTTTTTGATCTAAGTCCAAAGAGCGTTCGTCATTTAGCTCCATGATGCCCGCCCTCCTTAAAAGTCGAAATCACTAACGATGCCGAGGTTGATCGTAAACGGAATCTGTTCCACGACAACATTGGTCTCAGTATCCTTGATGATGAGATAGTAGTTTTTCGTTTTGTCATATGGAATCTGTTTCAACGCGAACTGTACCTTAAACGTCCGTTCTTCAGGCTTATCGGTTGTTCGGTCACAAATCAGCGTTTCCTCATTGCTGATGACCGCTTCGTTTTCGTCCACCATGTAAATTTTTACGGTACGTGGAACCCTTTTGTCCTCAACCCTTTCCGTTTGAAAGAACGTCAGGTTAAACAAGCTGTTGGTGATCTTCCTGGTGGTATTCGTGAGCTTCACGTCTACCTTCACGATTTCGCGACTATGCTTCTGCCCACTTCTCATATTCTTGAACTGAATCAGGGGCACAACGATTTCCTGCAAGCTCGCTCCGCCATGCACGAAGTTGGCTCCAGCTCCCTGCATTTTAAAGCGAATCGTCGCTTTGGGGACATACGTCGTCATGTGATGTTCATTCACAATTAACGAGTCCATATTGATATCAAGCAGACCACTTCTCTCGCCTGAATCCTTCGCCAGCGAGTACCTTCGCTTTGTCTCGATTGCCTCGATGCCTTCCTTTTCGATCTTATCGCTTTCTTCGAGTGGATCGCGCTGATACACGAATCCGTGGTCAGCAGTGACGAAGATATTCGTGGCACTGAGATCATCCCGAATGATCTTTATGATGCCGTAGATTTCCTCTATGGCATCCTCTGCCGCTTTGAATGTGTTGATTTCCGTTGATGCTTTATCCCCAGTCGCGTCAATGCTGTCGTGGTAAATATAGATCAGCTTTTTCCCTTTGAAATACTCCCTCCGTCCTGCCTTATTCATGGAGAGCAGATCTCGGAAATGGACAGCAACACTGTCCGCCACGGTTCCCTGTAGGATGTCGTTCCGATTGTCCAGACCGCTGGAGGGTTTCCCGTCAACCAGCACCCTGCCACTAAGGTCAATCTCAAGCGTCTTATGTGGGAGCAATGAAGCCATTCCCAACTTGGTGACTGAGGGAATGACACCTAACAACGGTTGGATATCGCAAGTGCCTATCGTCTCAGTATTGAGTCTTTCCGCCAATTCCACTGCGACTTCGTAGCGAAATGCATCGGAAATCACGACAAACACGCGATCACCCTGACGAATCTTCGGTCCAACAAAGTTTCGGTAGAAGTCGTTCTGACTCTGCACGCCTGGAAGCGACCAGTTTGCTTTCATCTCGCTATCCACGGCAGAAGACCAATGGGCACTCAGTTCCCCTATGAACCAGTTGGTATAGAGGTTTTCGACCATCATCCGTAGCTTCTTCAGGATCTCGCTGTCTGGCTCATTATCATAGGCGACATAGAACTTACGGTAGTACATGTCCATCTTGTAATAGTCACTGACGTAAGCTCGGAACATATCGAGTGCCTGCACCTGCGGAATTCCAGAATGATGCTGTTTATGGAACTCAAACATCTTCACGGTGTAAAACAGAGCCTCATAGATGAAACGATACCGCTCAAAGAAGTGCTTGGTGCGCCTAAGATTGATGAGCTTGATGTACTCCGCGTAGTCCTCCAAGCTTGCATCCAGACTGTTAGCGATAAATGTGATGATAGCTCTATCAAAATACTCGAAAGTATCCGCCGTCTTAAAGTTTTGAACGTCCAACTGTCGCACAATATCAGCGAGTTTGATTTCGCGCTCAGCAATATCTGCGAGGTCGTCATACGCGGCATAATCCGTCTTGTGGTTCATCCAATGGTCGATGAACACCATCGCGTTCGACCTGTTCCTCGTGGCGATGTAGTGTTTCACCTGCGAAAGATGCCTCTCATCAATAGCGTGACTGAGTGCGGATACGGTCAGGTGAATGAACAATGTCTTTAGCGATGGGCTACTTTGTTCATATCCATAACGGTCAGACACATATCTCCAGAACACGGAGAGGTCAAAGAACTTCTCAAACTGTTCCAGGTACTTGTTATCGTTGTCATCCAGGCTATCCATCAGGACAGCCTTTAGAACATCCTCGAAATCAGGGGACTTCAAGCCACAGATTGTGCTCATCATCCCCAGTTCCAGGGCTTCCTGCGAAGTAATGTGCATATCAAATGCTTTCAATCGTCGCGTTCGCTCTTTGCTTCCGAAGAACTTCTCGTACTTCTTGACCACATTTCGCAGACTGGGATCAATGTTGCACTCATCCATCAGCAACGAGATCCTGTCTGCGTGAAACGCCTGAGAATATAAGAACGTATCCATGAGCCAGTTGTCCTCATGGTTCATGTCCAGATTTGAGTAGATCAGATAGTGAGACGTTGTGTCCTCTTCTTCAAGCATGTATTTCGTATAAAAGCCATTGGTATCAGTCAATATGTGAATTTTGGCGTTGACCAGGGAAAGCTCATTGATGTCCTCAATAAACTCTCTATCCTTGTCCAGCCAAAAGATAATCTTGCGTTGTTCCCCATCCTGCAACGGTTGCTGGAAGGTTGCATTCAGCGTGCTTACGATATCATCCAAATTCAAGTTAAACACCCTTTTCCCAAACTACAGGCGTTTAGGGATACACCATCAAGATGATTGGCATATCCCCATTCTACCCAGTTATTAGCCTCGTTTTGCAAGTAAGCCTTCGAACTTCGCGTAGTTCACATCAACGCCGTCATCCAAGTCGATCTCGATCTGCTGGTCTGCCATGTGATGGAGCACTTCTTCGTACTCCTTCAACTCGGCAATTTTCAACTCAAGCGTCTTTAATTCCTTTTTGGCGGCACTCACTTCTCTCGCCGTTCCGCCGCCCTCAATAATACTGAGGAGGGACTTCTTCTCCGCATCGTACCGCATTTGAAGCTCATGCACGTAATCCGTCCTAATTCTCGACAAAGTTGTCTTGTCGTAACGATGCATGTAGATCAGGCAGTTAAATGCTTTCTGCTTCCCAGACGTGAATAGCCAGTAAATTGGCTTCTTTTTGTATGTCTGGAGGTGATCCTTGAAGAAGTCGTTCAGGAAATACCTACGAATCGCTTCCCTCGGAGTCTCGCTATCCTTCTTTCCGAGAGTATCGGCGATAAACTCCAGGTTCTCTGTCAGGGTTTCTTCGCCAAAGGTCACTTTAACAAAGTCAACGAATCTGGATACGATGTCATCCTCAAAATACGCATCCGAAAGAATGGGAAGGATGTTGTCTCGATCTACCGTAAATGTTTTATACCTTTCAGGATCAAAGTTGCCACCAGCGAAGACAAGACCCTCTTCATCCAAGGAGTATCTACCAAACATACATCCTACAGCATAGGAGACCAGAGTTTTGATATCCTGTTCTCTTTCTGCCTTGCGAATTGTAATATCTCCATCGGAAATATAGGGAATAAGTTCGTTTTCGAGTCCATAACACTCAATCAAAATGCTATTCATTTGAGTTTCAATCTCTTTTAGCTCATTGCGCTGGGCTTCCGCATACAATGACCAACGTTCAAAAGAAGACCCTAAACGACCGTCATCACACTTGAATCTTAATAGCGGATGAGTTGCAAAATCCCAGGAGATTTCGAACGAATCCCAGTCATCCTTTGATATTTCAATACATTTTTTACACATTGCGATTACGTATTCAGTTAAATTTGTATCGTTCGGAAATTCAACAGGTATTGCCATGATCTTATTCAGCTTGAAGTCCACAGTGGGAGCCAATGCGCTCAAGTAATATTGAGATATATTACTATTCAACACAGACAATATAAAATACAAGTACGAGTCATTATCAAAAAAGCCCATAGTGTTACTGACATAGCATAACGTCCGAAAACTGACGGTGTAAGTTGACCGAGAACTGACGGATTCGCTGTCCAAGAACGCTTGCAAAAATGGGAAGGAAGTTTCCTCCCCTCCCGACAGTGTTTCTAAAGGTCGACGCTAACCAAATATCGCCGATTTTCTAAGAGTCCAAACGCGACGTCGCCGCTGATGATGTACCAAGATGTTCGTCCAAGCTCTAGCCGTCCACTAAGCGTTGTGCGTTCAATGTGAAATTGCACAATCTCCCCGCAGTGCAAACTGTACCACTCATTTTTGCCCTCAACCACCCAACGCGACAACTCTGGATCGTAGAACATCTGTAATCTCCGTGCCATCATGAGCATTCACCTTGAATGACGCGCTCGACCATGTGGTCGTCGATGATCCGTTGCCGATTTTGAGCCCCATACATGAGACAGTGCGTACAGAGTTTGTTGACCAGTCGTGGAGCTCCACCCGAGAAACGATAGATTTCATCGACAGCCTTATCCGAGAAAATAGATTGCTGTCCAGCTACCGCGTAGGCTAGATGACGTTCAATGTATGCCCCGATTTCAGCGCGGTCGTAGTGATGCAACTTACACTGTAGATCAATGCGTTGCCGAATGGCGGCGTAAGCCTGTAAGTTGAGCCGTTCCCAGAGCTCACTCTGTCCGACGAGAATTAGCGCCATAGGACTTTGCGCATCCATTTTAAAATTCAAAAGAAATCTTACTTCCTCGAGCATCTCCCGATCTAGCAAATGTGCTTCGTCTACGACCACAACTGGACTGAGGCTATGTATCCCACGCATCAGCTCAATCTCACGATGCAATTGACGTTTCGCGTCGCCGCGATAAAACTTAGCCTCGCAACCGAGTTGCTCGAGCATCCCCTTGTAAAAATGTCGTGGGGTCAGCTTAGAATCCGACAGGTACAGAATTTTGAACTTCGACTGTTCCAGCGCCTCCGAGAAACGACGGATGGTTGTGGTTTTTCCGGTTCCACAATCTCCAGTCACCACTGCGAACCACTGACGCTCCGCAGCATACTTCAGCCGACCGAGAATGTCCTCCAGTGTAGATGACATGTAGAGTTCATCTGTTGGAATATCTCGTGAGAAGGGCGTGTGAGTAAAGCCGTAGAACGATTCAAACACGACCATTCTCCTCCTTCCAGACCGCGTCATAGCGGACTGCAGGCGTGATACGCTCAATCCGATCCTGATGCTTCTTCTCGGCTGCATCCAACAGACGAGATGTGTCAACGTTTTGGTTCTCGAACCGCTCTGGCAGTTTAGGTCTTTGCCCAGCCCGTTCACCAATCACCAGTTCTCCCACAGTCCAAGGCTGGTGACCCGCGTATTCGATGGTGAGTTCCGTGATATCTGCAGGGTCGTATATGACATTCACCTTACAACCGATGAATGACAGACCCACTTCATACTTCTTACCCATGAAGTTGATACAACCGGACTTGTCCACTTTTCGAGTTTCGGCATGCAAAAAGGCATCCGCGATGCTCTCTGGTGAGATGAAACGAATGGCTTTATGGTCGCTACGATAGGCAGTCTCGGGGCTCATCTGATTCTGAAGTGCGGAGTGAGGTTGGTTCTGATAACATTCACTTAACCAGACCTCAAATTGTTGATTCAATTGTTCCAATGTCTTAGGTTTCGCCGCAGCGATTTCGTCCAGAAACGAGTCGACGATACGATTAAACCGCTCTATTTTTCCCTTCGACTCCGGCGCATAGGGTTTCGCGTAAAGCAGCCGTGTCCCGAGCTTTGAACAGGTTCGAGTCATCCATTTGGTTCTGAATTGTTTGCCGTTGTCAAAGTAGATAGCCTCTGGTATACCGTGCTTTTGTACAGCTTGGCGAAAGCAGTCTTCCACAATGGTTTGGTCCAGCGTGGGGTAAAACCTCCCGTGGAGAACAAAACGAGTTGCGTCATCCAACATAACCACGAGATAGACCTGTTGCTTTGAACCATTCGTTCCAATGGGGAGATAAGGGCCAAACTTGATGTCCGATTGCCACAACTGATTGCGGTGACGGCGCTGAAACCTACGCGCTGCCACACCGGTTTCAGCATACATTCGCATGTGTCCGGCACTATATCCTCGACGAGCAAGTTTCTCTTGAAGAGTTGTTCTCCGAATTTCCCCAGGTGCCACTTTTCCTTCCCATTCGAGAATACGAATGATCTGCGAGACGCTTCGAGAAGGAACCTCTCTGCGCAACAAAATGGCCTCTTCCAGAATCTCATCCGGGATCACCTGAGCTCGACGGCTAGATTTTGACCTCGGTTTGAGTCCCTCAAAACCTTGTTCACGAAATGTAGCTAAATAGCGGCGCAATGTTCGTTCCGATAACCCGGTCTGTGCACAGATCTCTGCCTTGCGTCTGCGAAGTTGCGCTGAATCCAGTCCATCTTCCAAAAGTGGAGACAGCAACTGAACACGATACACGGCCACATCCTCCGCTTTTTTCCAATCTTTCATGGCTAACCTCTCCTTCAAGTGGGGTTAGCCTGAATAGTAGACAGAGAAGAAGCGGACACAAAGGCAGAACGGGTATGTGTCCACAAATGTAGATTTGCAATAGGGCGGACAGCACGGGCCATCCACCCGACGGCGTCGCCGACCAAATGTCCAATTCGATGGAGTGAGGATTGTGTTGGATAGGACGGTTCCAACACACGGCCGTGACGGTTTGCAATAGCAACCAGACAACCGGTAGCATACGAAGACCATGTCTCGAACCATTGACGGACACGGCGGATGGTGGATTCGTCCGCCCCCACTGAAGGGGATGATTCGGTAATGATCTGCTCTATACTTTCTCGGTCATAGCGCTTGTAGGGCACAAGAATATCTGGGAGTTCGTGGTGGATACGATGACACTCCGTGCAACGAAGGCGCCGAATGATAAGGGTGAGTTGGTCACCGTTACTCTGCGTATAACGTCTACGTCGGCTTCCGCATACAACAAGTTGGCCCTGACAGCAAGGACACGGGATGCATTCCTCACTCCGAACAAAAAACTCGGGTGGACTGCTCAACGAGCTGATAATCTGATAGAATTACCATACGAGTTGGGGACGTTTCCTGTTGCACTGTTCGGGCGGTGCAACGCAAAAGGAGACGTCCTTTTCCATTCCTAGGATAAGGACATGATATACGTCAACTCCTGGACAGGCAATTCAGTCAACTTTCGGCCATTATGGATTGGCCAAAACACCATAGCTCCCTTTGCATCAAACATAAACCCCTCTGGAGAATACCGTGCACTAAAACTACCCATACTGACAGTTGGGAACGTAATGCCTTCCCTAAAGGCATAATCACCGTTATAATTGTGAGAACGAATTCGTCCAGTAGTTGGATCAATGTTGGTTTTGATGGATTCACCATCGTTCTCCCAATTCACCACTTTCTCCATGTTTCCATACCATTTTCTGTATTCTCCACCCTTTTGATATGGAAACCACTTTTTCCTCGACTCAACGGCTTGCTGGTTTGTTTTTATACCAAACCCTATTTTCTGTAATGAAACCTCATACCAATTCCTTAGAAACCGTTCATTATCCGCTGTTGTCATACCTTCTCTTGTAGTTATATATCGTTCAATGGTAGTCCCTTCGAAAAGTTTAATTGCAGTATAAGTCAGCCAGTACGCAAAGATACTGTCGGGTATTTTAAGAAAATCATCGATTTCTGCAAAATAAGCATTATCTTGCTCGAAGAACCATTGCTCTTTCTGTTCTAAGTGATCAACCGATCCAGGTTTTTTGTGTAGTTTTTTAAATACGGAGCGATAATCACTGATTTTATCGTTAAAAAAGACGAAGGCTGTTGTCCCAAAGTCTGATCCGAAGACCCCCCTACCAAAGTGTAACATGTTGACGAGTGTTTTATTTGTAATTAAATGGGTTCTCAACCTCTCATAACTTGTCGAGAACATCCATACAGGGATGTTGATCATGGATACCATCCCCCTTAGATTGCAAAAGTGGAAGACCTTCTCCATAAACACGGTGCTCATATCCGACTTTGTATCGGGGTAGTTTTGTTTCACATAAAAAGACAATTCAGGGTTCATACCGCCACTGCCCATGTAGGGGGGATTGGTGCATACCACATCATACTTATGGCTCATCAGTCTTGCTTGCATGATTAGTCCAGGGATCTTTTCTAATACTTCAGATGTATATATCCTTTCAAGAAGATCGCCCTGATAATCCGAATCACTTGCAAAGTGTTTAAGCCTTTCGTCAACAAAGTCCAGATCCAATTGTTCGATCTTCAGAATCGACCCGTAGTTCTTTGCGTCCCTGAATGTATCTCTAAGATGATGCAAAGTCTCCCGTTGGGCATTCTGTACCAGTTGCGATGCCGTTTTGTCGACCAGCACGTCAATAATCTCATCCGTCATCCAGTTACTTTCCTGAATTGCACAGATGTTCGGCTTGATGCCTTGCCCAAATACCCTACGTGACTTCTCTCTTGCCTTCATCATGACAGCAAACGACGCTAACTGCGCCGCACGGTCGTCTATATCAAGCCCAAAGAGATTCTTCTCCAGAATCAGCTTGGGAATCTCATGTGGAATGTACCCTTTTTCAAGATACATGGCGTAGAACACATCAAATGCATAGACCAGGATGTGCCCACTTCCGCAACATGGGTCAAGGAAGGTAATGCTTTCTGGATCGATGTTCTTGCGGCGAATCTTTTCGAGTTCGTCTTTCACTTGTTGCTCTTGTTCAGCCTCGTCCAAGAAATACTTCCACTCTGATTTCAATGGACTCTCTGGGTAGCTCTCCAGCCATAAGCGACCTAATGAATTTTCCACCATGTATCGCACAATCCAATGCGGAGTGAACAGTTGTGTCGCCGCAGGGATGTTTTCCTTGCTGATTTTGATGTTCTTCTTTAGATCGGCAAAAACCTGATCCTTCTTTTCCGTAATGTAGTATTGATAAAGCCATCCAATAATCTCTACCTGTTCCCAATCATGTTCAGGGATCGCAGTTACGTCTGTCATAGCACGCAGGAATGAGTCTTTTGCGAGCAATCCCTCTGGGAAAAGAATCTCCTTGTAGTCCTCAATGGTCTCGAACATGAAGGGAAGGTACTTGTTCAAGTCGTTGCACTGCTTGATGACCAAATACTTGAAAAGCTCTTCCGTTTTGTTGTGGAGCTTTAGATCGTACACGAGTTCTTTGTCGATATCCAGGTCAACGGACAGGGCTTCCTTGATAATGTCGGGTTCTGGGTTCCCTGGCTCGGAAGAGGATAATACCCTTACCTTGGTCGGCAGATAATTGTTAACTTCCATGAAACGCAGGGCAATGAAACGGTTGAACCAGGTATAGGCAACCTCTTCCATGACGTTCTTAAACCCAATCTCCCGAATACGCTGAATCAGCTTATCCCGCTGTTTCTTTTCCACAAGAGATAGCTGTTTCCCGTCAATATAGATGGCATCGGAGCTTTCAATCTGCGCCTTCTTGATGCCTTCCTCCGTGATACCAATCTTCAATGCCCTGGCTTCAACCTTTTTCAGCAATTCTTTTCTCGCACTGGTCGCGAAGTACTTCAAAGCCGTTTTATTCATAACCATATCCACCTGTCCGTTGTAATGAAAAGTCCGAGCCTCTACTCATTCAATCGACTAACTCTACTTCTTTGTTGCCCTGGATGATCTGCTTCAGTTTGGCGGAAACCGTACCAAGTAATTTGTCCACGTCTTCTTCCGTCCGAAGGGTTCTTACCGCAAGGAGATTTCCTACCTTAACCCTTTCCTTCTTAGGAGTAGGGATTGGCTCATCGGAACCATCAGATCTCCCTGATTCCTTAGTCGTGATTTCCTGCTCTATGACCTCATCTTGTGCCTTTCTAAAGTTGGCACTCTGCATAATGGACGCATCCACCTTGAATATGTCCACATAGCCGTTGATGGTCTTGAACAAATCCTCGTAGTAAGACCGTATGCGATTTTTCGTCCCCTCAGATACTCCATCCTGATTTGCACGAAGGGTCAAGTAGTCATAATCCTGTTGGATTGTTGCCTTTGCCGCTGACTTCTTCTCTTCCAGTACAGCCTGGATTTGCACATCGATTGTATTGACCAACTCAGGAATGTCCTTGATCTTGTTATACGGTATGGGATCATTCAGGATGGCTTGTAGTTTTTTAGCGGCATCCTCAATCGGCATGCCCGCGAGATACACCTCGTTCTCCGAATACCGTTCAAATGCCCGCAAGCCGTTGTCGAAATGATCCTTCTGGTGTTGGAAGAAGCTCTTCACATATGAGACATCCTCTTCCCAATCCAAGAGGTTGTCTTCCAGGTCTCGGAGCTTCGTAAAGAACGAAACACTATCCAGTCCCTTCGTGAATTCGCCGAAATACTCCAGCCCTTTGTCCAAAAGACTCAGCCCTGGATACTTTCGCCCTTCATACTTGCTCTTTAGCTCATGGATTTCCCTAACCTGGTCGTCGATTAACTGACGAATGTCCTTCAGTAATCCGTCTTCATCATCGGCGACATCCGTCCTGTTGAACACTTCCTTGCAGATGTTTCTTGCCGTTTTCAACAACGCATCGTCAACCTTAACTCGTTTCAGCACAATGACCTTATCCACTTCACTTGCCTTCGTTAAGGCAGTAAGGGTGGTAGGGTCTTCAGGCTCCAGATACTCCGCATTGTAACGAAGCCGAATGCGCTGTTCTTTAAGAAGCTCCGCAATCAGTCCTGCGATATCAAGTTCTTTCCACCCATACGGTTTATCCTTAAAGCGATCCAACAGAATCTTTACTCGCACTTGTTTCTTGATATCATCCTGTAGACTGATGAAGTCGAATACCTCTTTGATTGCCAAAGCATTCTCGTTGGACTTTGACCCGTCCAAGGTGATTTGTGTGGAGTCGCTCCTCAAGAGCGAACTCAGGTCTTTCTCAGAATCCAGGAATCTCTTTACAAGTCCGAGCTTCGTATATACATTGTCCACCAACTCATGGAATGCGGCGTTGATTTTGTCTTTAACCGTCGAACCTTTCACTTCGAGCTTGTTGCCATTGATGAAAAATTCCCCGTCCTTAATGGCATCCTCAAGCATCTCACGAACGCGACGCTGACGTTCTCTTGCTTCACCCTGTTTCGTATTCAGGATGTTCTGGATGTTCTCTGGGAGTTGTGCAGGGTTCTTCTTCCTGAGATACTCTTTGATCTTAAGGACTTCTTCCATTTCGTCCGTGTACGCTCCGCTCGAACCGAGCTTTAAAATCATCTCGCTACTACCCGAAGACAGGAGCATCAATTCTTGATCTGACTTCGCATAGTGCTCAGACAAGGGTGAGAGAATGTTAATCCCAATCGCTGACGTTTGACTTCCGCGATTCTTCTCGTCCATTTTTTGATTGAACGAGAAGGTGTATTGCGACGAGTATCGATATTTGTTCCCTTCGTAGAGATCGTCAAAGATGAGGTCGGCGAGTTCCTTTTTCACCAAATCCTCTTCGACCTTGGTAGCCTTGATTTCGCGGTTCACGTCTTGTTCGTCATCTGTTAGGAACTCAAAAATCTCGCCGTTCTGTTGAATCAGCGTCTCTCGGACGAGTTTGCGTAATGAAGCCGCGATCTTTTCCTTCAATGCCAGCTTGTCTTCGTCGATACTTGTCACCATCAGAGTGGCGATGTTGTCGATGTTGGCAGGAAGCTCCTTGATGTATTTGATCAAGAAGAGGGTTTTCAGCACGTTCGCGTTGAATTCGTCATCCTTCAAAGAAGGGTTTTCATACGCGCCTTCGATTACTCTCACAATCGAAGGGGTCAAGAATTCCTTAATGGTATCGTAAAAGGCGTAGAAGGGGACAAGTACACCTTCTTCTGCATCCTTAAACTGCAGTCCAGATTCCTGGAACGCGGATAGCATCGACCGTTCCCCTTCAGCCAAGTGCTTTCCTGAACTCCCATGCTTACGCACTTGTTCGAACACGTTCTGTAGGAGCTTAAACTGATAAGGGAGGAAGGGATAGACATCCGCGAACTCCCTTTCATCCGTATAGCCCCTGAAATCAGCCGTTGCCTCCTTGAAGCTGATCAAGTTCTTCAGCGTGGCACTCTTGTCGTGATAGAGCAATTTGAGCATATCTGTGGCATGATCTTTTTTGAGCAAAATACGCTTCTTGATGACTTCATCGACCGAAACCGACGACAAGGACAAGCGAGTATCAAACCGCCCCTGAATGCGGGAAAAGTCATCGCCCTTCACCTTGATGATGCTGTCGATGCTTTCCTGGGCAGTGACCATAATCCAAACTTTACCCTTGCACTGGGTTCCCAGGTCTTCCGCCAGTGTTTGGAGATTGAGCATCAGCTGACGGCTGTCTCCGATGTACTGACCGATTTCATCCACCAGGAAGATGAGATGAAAGTTGTTGCCCTTCTGTTCAACATACTCCTTTACCTCTTTGGCGAACTTCTCGATGCTGATTTCGAAGTTATTAACACCGTTCTCAAACCAGTTTCTTGCTGTCTCTTCCGACATGGACGTAACTTTCGTCAAAGCACCAATCACATAGTCTGCGTCAAAATAAAAGGTGTTTCGCCGATCTACCCATTCCTCACCAGACAGGGCTTTGAACTCCCGCTTGAAGTCCTCATACACGCCCTCTTTGGTGAGATACTTTTCCATCTCCGCTACACCTGGAATGTCGCCATAGAAGCCTTGGTGTTCGTAAAACACCTTCAGAAACACCCGAAGAATGGCATCTTCTTTGGACTTGTTGTCGAGCGAACTCTTTGAGTCAATGTTGAACAGAATGACTTCGGTATCAACATTCGCGGTTCGCGCCATGTTTGCCAGAATCAGCGGGTCTTGAATCTTGTCCTTGAAAAAATCGACTACCTTCCTACCTTTGACCTCCTTATTTTCCAGTAGGTAAGAGAGGATTTTCAGAAAGTGCGACTTACCTGACCCAAAGAAGCCCGAAATCCAGACTCCCATTTTATCGGTGGCACCATCGATGCCCTTCTGATAGTTTTCATAGAACTTCGAGAAGTGCTTCAGCAGTTCCCTGGTGACGACGTACTCGTCGAGTTCCTGAAACTTGTTCTCCTCATCCGTTTGCGCGACCTTGATGACACCTTTGATGTTGCGTTCCAGATCCTTCTGAAACATTTGCTTGATTTTCACGTTGGCTCCCCCTACCCGTTAATCCACCAACCGAAACGCTCGGTAATAATTGTCGTCCTTCATGCGATTAAACAGTTTTAGCGACAGCCCATCGTATGTCCCTGGAAAGAACATGATGACGGGGATTTTGTCCAGAACTTCTTGAAGGTTATTCAGTATGTTATGGGAGCGTACAAATGGATAAACCTTGCCGACTCCCGTAATCAGCACCACGTTATGGTCATCGACTTTCTCTCTGATTTTTTGTAGAAACACATCGGGTTTGGCGAAGTTGACCATTGCCTTGAACAAGGCTTCCTTCCCCTGCTTCTCCTCGATCTGAAAGATACGTTCAAAGACCCGCTTCTCCTTGGCAATCTCGATCATGGTCTTGTATAAGTCAATCTCGATGATTCGACGATTCGAACCATCATGACTGAACTCCTTCATGATGTGGCGCACGTAGTCTCGCACAATAAGCTCATGCTCAGGGGGATAGTCGAACACATAAAAGCTGATCTCGTTACCGAGACCTCTGCCTTCGAGAAACTTGTCCTCTTGAATCTTGGGGATTATCTTATCCAACCGTTTATGTAAATCTGAGATACTGTTCACGCCACCCATTCCCCCATAGCTTTCACGTAGGCAATGTCCCCGATGTGCACCAAATGTCGCTTCAACTCTTCATCCATCAGAATTCGGTTCAACTCTCCTGTTTTCCTATCCCTCACGATTCCCGCATCAAACAGCACCTTCACGTAGGCTTGTTTCAGCCTATCGACCGTCTTCTCTGTCCACAACGCGACTGTTTCGTCCTGCTCCGCCTTCGCGGTAATGAATACATTCACGTCTTTCCTGTCGAGATGATAATCGTTGCGTTCAAACTTATCGCGAACAACTTCGTTCATAAACTCGAAAAACAAGCGGTCTGTCTTCATAATCGCATATAGATTGATGATTTTCCCCGTCTCCAACGACTTTTCGATGACCATTTGACGTAAGGTGTCATCCAGCGCATTGATTCTGCGTAATACAGAAGGGAGACTGCGTTTGATGCTTGATTTAACCTTATACCCGAACAGGTTTTCAGCACGAACCTTTTCCCGTATCTCTGAATCCTGTAGCCCCTGCTCTTTTAAGAGCACAACCTGCTTCAATTCGAAGAACAAAAATGACGCACCCGTTAAAGTGCAACTATATTTCGACCGTTCTGGCATCACTGATTTCCTCCATGGGATGTGGATGATGAATCATCCTGTAGCAGTCCGTTCATCTGTAAGATTCGTTCCACGACTACAAGCCGTCTCTTACCACATTGTTGCCTCAAAACGGTCGTAAAATCTCCATTCTTCAACACTTTATCTGGGTTATTCGTATAGATATCCTGGACATTTTTGAAGAGAGTTGCTTCATCCACTTCGTCTTGCCAATAAGCATCCACAATCGAATTGAGGGCAAGGGCAAGCTCTCGTTGAGTCTTATAAAATAGTTTCAGGTTCATGGCTACCCCCACCACGTCAAACGCCATTTACTCGTTACATATTTATTATTCTATTCTTATTCAGGGAATCTCACAAGAATCGCAAGTGTGTATGAGATGGGAGACAGAATATCCTTTAAGGGGCTGGGGAATTGGTCAAGATACAACTTCGTATGCAGGTGGGGCACAAAACTGTTTTTAAATAGCATGGTACTCGATGAATAATGTCTGGCTCTATGTATCGGCGTTGGTCTCCCAACGCCTTTTCTCCCCCTGCTTTTTTACACCATCTGATTCTCATACTGCAGGATGTCGAACAACGGATAGCTAATGTGTTTGATCATCCTGCTGAAAACCTGTGCCAATTCATCAACTGTGGCTTCCACCGTGTCAAACGCTTTGAAATAGCACCCGATGGTATTGTCTTGCGCCTTGATCCTTTCATCGATCTTTTCCCGCAACAACCACGGTTTTGCCGCGAACAGATGAAATAACTCGGTGTTCGATTCGTCAAATCGCAACTGGACAAAAGCCTGGTTCCTTCTGTTTCTTGCTGAGATGTAAAACTGTATGCCTGTACGCCCACCGCCAAGGATAATTGTGGCGTTATCCTCGACGAAGTGCTTTTCTCGTTGCAATGTCAGGAAATTGGGCACAGCCTCCCGCAACCGATAAAGCAGGTATCGATTCACGTCTACACGCTTCGTGAAGTCGAATTCTTGGCTGTTTGGAACGGGCTTCGGGCTAAGTTGCTTGTATAGCGGATGTTCAATGGTTTTGACGACCCGAAGTAGATTCGGAACCTCGCCCAACAACCCCAGGGAGCCGTAAATCTTCAACTTGTGCATGGAGTTGAGCTTTTCAAGTGGTTCCATGATCTCATCTTTAATCCGAACCAACAGCAGTTTAATTGGTTTACCACTGCTACCCACTTGTTGCTCCAATTCTCGAACATGCGTGACCTGGAAACCAAGTGCCAGGTACAGCAACATCGCCCCTTCATCCAGTGCATCGATTAGGCTCAAGAGCCGCTCCTGGTGGTAGCTGTCTGATGTACCAAGCCAAAGTTCTGCAACGGTGGGCGTTCCCATCACCTTGTCATAACCTACAAGATCCAGCTTATATCCCTGCCAGTATGATTCGAGCAAAAGGTCGGTCAATCCACGACCCACCACATCCTCCAGTAGGGACTTATGCTCCTTTAAATACAGTGAAAAAATGAACTCACGTTCGCTTCCTTTCAAACTCATAAGATAAGCCTCCCTTGTGTTTCCCTAAACAAAGCAGAGAGAACCCCGATTAAGGAATCCTCTCTGCCTGGTTCACGGTTATTCCCGAATCAATCTAAGAAACTCCCGCACCTTTTCGATGATCACGATGCTATCCCGCACCTTGTTCTTCCCGTCGAGGTCACTACTCATCACCGTCTGCAACAATTCAGCGAGACTGTCCTTCATGGGTTGGGTCGCCTGAATACCATTGCAAATGGTGTAATGGTGCGTGAGCACAAGCTCGATCACATCTTTTTCCCTTTGCTCCTCTTCGGTCATCTCCATGAGTTCTTGAGGTGCGACCCCAAGAGCGGGAGCTAACTTGTAAATGATTGGCACACTCGGAGCTTTTCTGTGATTCTTCTCAAGTCGGTTGATGTAACTCGGTGACACCCCCGTCATACGTTCCAAGTCCTTGAGTGAGAGATTGAGTTGCTTTCGCAAGTACCGAATTCGCGCCCCTACTGAATCAGGAATTTCACGCTTGCCATGATCGTCTCTCAAATCTGTTCGCCTCCTGCAATGTTTCCCGCAAAGGGAATCCTGGTGTATTTGTGAATCTATTTCTTCTACTCAAGAGGCATAGAAGTTATTCGGTCGTGGAGTTGGGAGAAGGGGTGAATTGAGCAAAAGGCAAGATATCAGGTAGAGGTGTCATTGTGTAGGCTGATAGAAATGACATCGGAGGCATAGAGCCAGTAGATTGGTTCAAGGGCTGATACAGCATCGATTCCCTTTCAACATCATGAAACGGTTATGTCGGAAGAAACATATCCATATCCACAAATTGAAGCATAAACTGTGACACAATCAGAATCAGAAATGTTTACATAAGATGAACCATAAATGCTTACATTTGATAAACGGCAAACAAGTCTATGACCATCTGTAGGCACATGGATGAAGTATCTACGACCTACATTGTGCAATACTTCTTAGTGACTGCAAACAAAAGCGTCAGTTTGATCAGGTGATGAGCGGTGCTTCCCCGTCATTGCTGATCGAATAGATGAGCTTTGGAAAGAACAAATAAAACCGCATGCAAAAGGGTATTTGTACGCTTAATACGAATCTCTATATATCAGTCATTTTACGTCTTTCCAAACCATTCTTTTGCCGACTGGTTGATTTTATTTATATCCAACCCCAAGCTTACATTTGGGTATTCTTCTACGATTCGCTCAGCCAAAGAAAAATCATTTGTGCTTGAAAACACAAACCTCTTTGCTAACAATACTTGAAGCCCATTGTATAAATTCGTCGCGTCGGAACGCAGTTCAACAAACTTGCCATCACAAGCAAGGTACTTGTGGAAATGAGTTGGCTCTCTCAAAATTAGTAGTAAGTCTGGGTTCAGCGGAAATAAAATCTCAATCCCTGGGACACCATATCCAGACATCTTTATTTGCTTGGAAATATGGTTATAGGCGACCACTGGATTATCTGATGTATAAATTGGTTCCTCTGAAGTTCTGTATGCAACGCACCAAATGTATTGCGCGAGAATGAAGCACAGTTTATCGACGACCGCTTCGGTGAACAAGATCTCAGCATGATGAAGGGACTGTGCTTCCTCCTTCATTTGAACACGCAAGCCTCGCAACTGTCCTGATTTTACTTGCGTTTTCAAATACGCTGTCATGAGCTTCTCTTGAAACTCAGTTAACATTTCACGAGCTTTTGGAGTACGCAGTAGTTGCAGAACTATGTAAATAACCAAGTTACCCCGCTCCTCTGGAGAGAACAGAGTGAGCGCGGACAACTTCATCCGTGGTGTCATATAATAACTACTGATCACTTTTTTAAGAATTCTGCTAACGACGTTTTCTAATTCCGAGAAGATTTTCTCGACGACTTGTGGATCATCTTCAAAATCCAATTCTTTAGATTCTACAGGAGGTAAATCATAGAAAAATCTCTCTGCCGCAATGTTGTTAACTGAGCTTGGGAAACTCTTTCTTACCTCCTTGTCAAAAACGAATAACTGTGCTCGCTTATCAGGGCGTGAAAAGTGTTTTAGATACATCCTCGGTACATAATGTTGAAGAATAACCTTTTGACTATCGCCCATTGATTATCACCCATTAACAATATTACTAAACTGTACGTACTTCGTCAGACTATCCCCAATTCAAAGCCAGGAACGATGGACATCCGAGGGGATGGATAGGACATCACGGGAGTAATGCGTTTGGACTACCAACCAGACCGTATTTTCGGTCCAATATAGTTCACGAAAGGCTCTCCTATCACTTCCCTGAATATTGGAAGTCAACTGGGCTAAGTCATGATGACGGGTCTCACAATCAACGCGAACATGTCCCACATATGGCGTACATTCACTGTCTTCGCGCCGCAAACCCCTACTCCGAGACTTCTCGCCTGCGCCCGCTTCCCATCCACCACCATCCACGGGGAGGGGGAGGCTTGTATTCGGCATATGGGAGGTGTGTGGAGGGGTTATCGCATTACTCTTGTTACTTTTGAAGTTTACTTTTATCTCTTTCACGTTTTTTCCTATAGGTCTACAAACACCCCCATACCCCTCCCAAAACTGGATGAGAAGTACCCATATCCCCCCCGTCCTGTGGATGCTTGTGTCTTGAGCCATTTGGAATGGGAGTCGTTCGGGCAATCGTCGTGTGGGTGCGGTCGGCGGATGCTGACGATGCTCCAAGGTGTCCAAGAAAGAGTAAAAGCCTGCCCTGTCCAAGCTGACCATCGTAAATGAAACGATAAGTTAAAGTGAATGTTATGCCAAGCCGCACTGAACTTTAGAGCACGTATCGTGTTGGTACGCAAACACCCCTTCGATGAAGCATGCCCATTCAAGTGACCTTCACCCTCCCGCCCTTACACCTGGGTACTGCAACATTACAGCGAACCGATACAATGCCTCATGTTGGTCGGCAAACAGCGTTCGCATCAGGTCTGGGTCGCTACCGACAAACGCATAGGTTACATGGGTCTGATGTTGGAATGTCGCACGGAGCCGCTTCAGCAAGATCTCGTCAATCTTGTGGATCACCTGAAATTCGTGGAACCAAACAACCAACCTCGCTTTCGATTGTTCTGGGATGCGTTGCAGGAGGCTTACGCTTTCGTCCAGGAGTTCAAGAGGGCTTTCTTTAACACTCTGCACATATGGTATGTCCACAACGTCTTTGATTTTGGCACGGATCTCAGGTCGGGACAGACTGTCTATGAAGTCGTTTAGGGAGGAGTTCGGTAAGGCGCTAATGCCAATACGTAATTGAAGAACCGTCTGCAACAATAGAAGCGTCAATTCCTCAATCGTTGAGACGTTAGACAGGTCTATCTCAGCCGTATAGCATCCCCGCGCTTCCAGCCTGCTCAAAACACCGCGCGCCAATAAGGTGCTACTATGATGAGGAAGCGTGAATGTGACACTGCAACCATCATATAGCCGCTCTTCAAGCTCCCGTACAAAACGGTCATATTGAGCAGGCGGTGCGGGCGCAATGCCCTCGTGAGTGTTCGTCATGACAGTTCGCTCCCAGTATCAATAATGCACCCAACTTGAATATTTGCAATAGATGTTCGGCTCTGCCCCGTTCAATCCCTACACCCTGTTTCCTGATTTTAGTCCTGCTCTTTTCGCTCTTTCATCCAGTGCTTCCTCAGAAGTTCTTCCGCCCGTTCTTCTCTTGCCGCTTTCAAGTCCAAAACGAAGTCACCACTATCGCCAGGCTTATCAAAAAATCCACAGATTTCATCGGCAGTGAGGAGTTTTACGAGTTCCAATCCGTTCTCCTCCTTTTTGCACTATATACTGGGTCAAAGCTTGTGGGAATACGGCACAGGGGTTCCCTCAGCCCTGCGTAACATTCGCCCTGAAATGAAGAAAAGGCGGCATCTCGCCACCCTCGAACAAATCTTTTTTCAGCCCCACTTCACAACGGCAGGGGGTCTCCGCTTTACCACTTTCAGATGATTCAAGCTGGGTTCTCACGCTTAACGGTGGTGAGTCACACGACTTTTTGAGGCACGGACAGTAAAACGGGCTTAGGGTCAGAATCCCTTTTCACTTCCATCTTGTCCCATCACTCATTACCTGTGCGTCATATTCTCTATTTAACCTCTCCGAGACGCGCGGGGAGCCTTGCAATCTGAGAATAGCAGATGGAGGGCATTGGATCAATCGGATTTGGTGAAGGGATTCGGGCGGAAGATGTTAAGGAACGGAAGACGTATCAGGTTCCAAAAGTACAAACAGAACGGTTTATGGAAATGACATCGCTTATGTATCCATAACGTGAAACATTTATGTATACATTTCTTGAACCCTATACAACTCACCCCTGTTTTCTGCTCTGATTGATACTTCCTGTCCTATGAGCATCCTGACAAGGTTATTTCTCTCACATTGAACGACTTTCACATCGGGGATCGTCTATATAAAGTCATCGTTGTTGGTGTGGACAGCCCACAGGACATGAAGGCTCTGATTGAAGCAAAGCTTGAGAAGTGATAGGAATTGGACTTTGCAGACAGAACTTCAGGGATTGCAGGGTGTAGCAGGGACAATACGAGGTGATGTCGCATGTTATTGCTGACGAGTCTCCTGGACAGACCAATAGGCATGAGTGCGGCATCAATATCTCACAGCGCAACTATGGAATCCTGGAGATGGTAAAATTCGAGAAGGCACTCAAGGACTTCATTGAAGTAACTGGGAGTACACCATAATGGCAGGGATTTGTCCACAATTCCCTCTGCCCAACCAGGTTTACTCCAGAACGACTCCCCGTGACTTCCGCTCATAAAGTCGTTGGTCAGCAACGTCAAGACAAGAAATCCAATCTACTCCATCCTGCCCTAACGTCGCACATCCGACGCTGACGCTGTACTCTTTGTCGGCAAACCAGTCCATCACACGCTTGGTGATGGCTTTGATATTCTCGCTGTCCATTTCCATCGCAAACACAAATTCATCCCCACCGAAACGGGCGGCAATTCCTTGCTTTCCGATTTTCTGCCGAAGTGTTTGAGCCACATCCATGAGGATCGAGTCCCCTGCAAGATGACCCAGATTATCATTGATATCCTTAAACCCATTCAAGTCAAGCATGCCAAGAATCAAGTGACCTTCGTGTTGGCTTTGAATGCGATTAAATTCCTGTTCAAATCCCCTGCGATTCAAAATATCTGTCAACGGATCGTGGCAACTTGCATGCTCTGCAATACGTCGGGTTACCAGCATTTCAAGAACAAGTGAGATGTGGATTGCACAAGTCTCCATGATCTCCGCATCCCTCTCATCAGGGACAGTCCTGCGCCCCAGAACCATTGCACCGACACAACTACCCCTCACCACCAGCTTCCAAGCCCCGACAGATTGAACACCAGCATCAAGCCAGACCTGTTTCCAGACTGGCGGAGCTTCTTCGACAGGGAGCCACGATTCACTGACAAAGTAATTTTCACCAGAAAACCATGCACCATCATCGATAAAGCGAGTTAACTCAGTTTCAGAGTAGCCTAATCCCCATGGCTCGTACACGCGAACTGGCGCATTTATGACACCATGAACAAGTGGTTTTCGATATACAAACATTCCTGCTTCAATACCAAACGTGTGCTGTAACACATCAGCCACCTTGGTAAATAAATCCCTACCCCGTTCCAATGATGCCCAGTCCCGTGATTGTTCGATGAGGGTCATCAATGAATGCATATTGACCGCCCCTAACACACAAAAACACACCCGTTCGAACCTGGGTGTGCCGCATGTGTATCCGATTAACGGCAACCTGGCAGGCATGGCGTAAACGCTGTAGCCCCATGGCTTTGTGCCCCGTCCTTTAGGAACGGTTTACCCTTTTCCACTATTGAAGATTTTACCCTCATAAGAGTCAGGAAACAAGTGCTAAAAAGAGAGCAAGGGACGCTATAGCGTAAGATGGACATTATCCAGCGCGGTATCTGTTGGATATGAAAACCTGCTACGCTAATCATTCAGCCCCTTTCCCTCAAGAATTCTCTGCATACATTTTTCTATTCGTGACTCACGAGTTTTGGATTGCTTGGGTGCTGAAAAATACAGAATGTATGCTCTTTGCCGTCCTGGTGTCAATGCCTCAAAAGCGGTTTTCAAATCAGGCATTTCATGCAATTTCTTGTGAAATTCTTCTGGCATTGGCTCTGGATTCTTTCTTATCTTCGGTCTCTCCCCTAATTTCTCGACTTCAATGGCTTCATGTATATACTCTTTCAAGATAGGTTCCATCTTGATGATATCCCCCACGTTGGTGAAGCGAATCTGACGACCCACCTGCGTATTCTCTCCAGGTTTGACGAGAACGCCGTATGTATCCTTCAACAATGAACCTTTCATAAAATTCAATGAACAGAATTCTTTAAATGCACTCATCATCACGACGTTTCGCTTCTGGTATGTGTAACAAGGCTGAGACCACTTCAATTCCTCCGTCAGCCCACAGTCAAGAAGAATCGCCCTCAATCTCTTCAATTCTTCCTCCCATTTATGGACTTTGCAGTTTGGAGTGCCTCCCAGTTTGCAACGCATGCAACCCTGAGCGAGATAGGCATCCACTTTAGGATTCATCGATTTGTGTTCCATAAAATCTTCCCTCTTTTACATCCTCACCAAACTATGCTGGTTCAACCTACCCGTTGCCATCGAGCAACGGCGTCAAACCTGCATATACGATCATTATGGAGGTAATCGTACACCAAACACAAACGAGGGGAGTCACTATCATTCCCCTCGTCCCGTGAACCGTTTCTCAACTTATCCGCTTATTCACCCTGCTCTTCCACCGCCTCCACGCTCGCCGCTACCTCTTCATCTGCAGTCGGAACATCACGTTTAACTTGCACTCCGAAGTGTTCCTCAAACGCCTGAGTCATGATGGACAGGCGTTTCTGGACATTCTCCTTCCTCGCACTTCCAGACATCGATGCGTTCTTATACTCCTCTGGTCGGTTGTTCCAGAAGTTCACAACAAACTCCCCAAATTGCTTCGGGGAAATCCTGCGGTTTGTATTCCTGTTTATCTCCTGCATATCCAATACCAACTTAAAAATCATTGGCACATGGAGTTTTTTGAGGAACTCCTCTTCTCCACTAAATGCTTTATTGAGATCATGGCAGGCATTCTGTATATCCGCTCTTAGCTCTTCCTTTACATCGTCTTTCCGCAATTCCTTTGCAAACTCTTTCAGTTCGTTCCCACTAAACCCAGTCTCACGCTTGCTCACCAATGCGAGAATCTGAAGCACCAATTCTTCGTCAACACATCTGCGCTTGTTTGCATTTGACAGTTTCACTTTTTCCTTAAAGAAAGGCATCTCCGTGATCTCGCGAATGAACTTATGAACGCTTTGTCCCAAGATAACCCTGGTTGTTTCAATCCTCACGAGAGGCATACCGTTGTTCCATCGAACAAAGAGTTCTTCCATCTCCTCTTCGGTCAAATCTTCTACGACAGTCAAGTCAAGGCGATACTCCAAGATTTTTTGTTGCTGTTCCTTGTCCAATTTCGAGAACTTCTTGCCCGCCAGATCACTAATTTCGGGTATCGAAGTGGATAGCGCATATTTATCATCCACAAAGCCTTGAATGCTGGTTAGGCGTTGCTTGCCATCGAGAACATGAAATGTGTCGCCTTCTTTTGCAAAGAAGAGACTGGGAATCGGATATCCCATCAACATGGAATGAATCAATAGGGATTTCCTCTTCCGATCCCAAATATCTTCCTTACGCTGAATCACAAGGTCGGTCGAAATCTGGGTGGAGCCACCTCTCAACAGGCTCTCAACTGTCTGTTCGCTTTTGGTTGTTTTCATTCGTCCCGCTCCTCATCTGTGCAATCGTAGCAACGACCTCAAAATCAATATAGTTATGTACCTAACATTTCACACGCTATTATAGCGTAAATTCAGGGAGAAGTAAGAGCAAGGCAGGGAAAATGAAAGGGCAGAGTGAATTGAGTTACAAAGGGGTGGCAATTTGTCTGAAGCGATTCTGGCGCAACGGCGGTCTCCAGGAATCACAGCACCGAAAGCGAGAATACCCATTCACATTTTTTGAGCCACAAACACCCCGTCTCCGTTTGAGTGTCACTTGAACACAAAAGTTGTTACAGGCTGTTGATAGAATTACATCAGACATGGATTATGACAAGGCTGAACCGAAAAGTTGTTCTCGAATCGCTTTATATATAGTGGAGGTGTTCCGCCAGAACAACTTTTTGGTTCGTCATAATGAACTCTGATTTTCTGAATGCGTATATCTCAGCATTGTGTGGTCGCAAAGTCCAAAGTTGCATTTCAACGTTCTGCGGAAAAAACGCTCAAAAGATGGCTCATCAGGTCAGCGAGGCTCTTGTTACCAAATGCTATTCATATCGTTAGCGGGACTTGTGTGGATGGTTTTCAACAATGCCCTGCGGCACAGGGGAAATGTGACTCTGTGGATACGATTCAACTTTTCTGGATAGCGGAAGTCTGGTCGTCGTGCAACCAAAATGCAGATGTCTTCATGAGGGATGGGCATCCTATCCCAATGACGACCAACACGATTGGCGAAACTCCTAAAGACCACCTCAATCAGCGAAGGATAGGATTTCCGTAGCAAGGGACAATAGTTTCACTGAACTGCATTCCGAGGGAACGCCTTTCACAAGATTTGGGGACTTGTGCGAAGCTACGACATAGCGCACTTGTGACCAACAAGCAAACTCGAACACCCCTGTGTAGGGCGCGAGCCCATTCCATTCCACTTCAAAACAATCCCTTCTTACCCCAACAATCCGTGACAAACACTCCTCACCCACTCATGCTGATGGCTCCAACACCCCCAAACATCGATCATCCATTCACGAATCGCGCCGTCACGCTTATCCCCAGGCGGTTCATGCAAAACGTCCATTACTGTCACGGAATAGGATCTCTGGGGTAGAGATAATGTGTCCCAAGGGTATTTCAAACGTGCTATCAGCATGTGGACGCGCTGAACTTGTCTGCCGTTGTATCCATGTTCAACAGCATAATACAGCCCAATCAGGGCGAACAGAGTACTGATGTTTTTCATGCCGCTACCAGAGTGCTGGGCGGCGTAGGCATCCACAACATGCTGATGGATGAAATCGTCCGCTCTATGGCTCAGCGTGTAAGCCGTCAGTTCACTGTATTTCTCATAACACTCCGTCGCCGCGTTGTAACTATGCCTTGGCGAAATCTGCTGTTTTGGGAATGTCAATCCGCACCCTGGACAATGGGATGTCTGTATATTGGCATCCATCATTTAATTGCATACCCCCAGCGCAATTGCAGAGAAATAGGGTTCAGGCATCTATGGAGCGGACAAATGTCGTCACATTCCCCAAGCAACAACTACCCTGCGGATTATTGACTTCACAGCCACAGCGATCTGCCTGCACCTGCTCGCTGATGTACTGGACGGGATTCTGATTCTCACGAATGGCTTCCATGAGCCGCTCCCTCGTCCACCCAAAGCAATAGCACACAGGAACACCCATCGCTCCATCTTTCTGAAACACAGGCACTTTGACATCATCTTTGTCGAATGTCTGCTGATCGCAATAGTAGACGACTGTACAGTTGGCGTTTGAGCAGAAAGCGTAGGACAACTGCGGGTCAAGGGATTGCAGGGCTGATGGCGTAAGAAGAGCCTTCAACGTGATGAGTTGTACTCGCTTCCCCTTTTGATGGCATAAAGGGCAGTGTAAAGAGGCAAGTTCGCTCTCTGCGATTTGGCAACAATCATCCAAGTAGCAGTCCTCCTTAATCTTTGGCACTCACCCTCATGCCAGGGGTTTAAGGTCAAATCCGTGTTCGTTATTCGAGAAAATCAGCAAATTGATACCCTTTCCTTCGTACCGCTTCCGCTTTTCCACGTAATCGACAACCTTATCCGTAAAGGTCTGCGCGATTGCCGTTGTCCTCAACATGTTAAAATCACCGTTGACTTTCTTACGCAGGAACCAATCCTCGTATTGCAAGAGTTGGATCAACCCATCCTCGTCAAAGCGATCTCTCTTTACTTCCACGATGTTATACGCGATGACTTCATCTTTGGTCAGTGGATTATGCGTAATGAGTAGTGCATCCATTTCTCTCCCGAAGCTCGTAGGTATGTACCCCAAGAAGTCGTCGTATTCTCCGAATATGTCCTTGAAACTCCCTTCTGCAAACTCATTAAGCAACAATGCCATCACACTGTACTCATACTTCGGATTACGGTTGCTGTTTAAATGTAATTGGCTTAGAAGATTTGGTTCGTGATATGGGTACGGTTCGCGAATCGGGTTAGGCTGTCTGAGAACAGGATTAAGTTTTAGAAATAAGCGAAACAGGTGCTGAAACTCATCATTCGTGATCGAAAACAAGGTATTTGAAGCCCCTCCTGGTCGCTGGAGGCTGAACGTCCACATCAAGCCGTTGTCTTTCAAATCATACACATCGTTCAACTTAATCGGGTTTTCAAACACGTAGTCGGAGTTTTCAATTCGGACACGAAACGGGTAAACGCGGTTCGGGTCTTGGGACTCCCATACGGGTGCGGTGTCAAAAAAGGGTTTATCCAGCACTCTATATATCCCGCGCAGTTCCTTGACATCCATGATATAGAACAAAATGTAATCTCCCTTTCTAATGGGAGCCATTCGTGATATCAACGCATCGTTATATTGGTCCTTTTCATGATTCGGGATGCCTGCTATGCCACGACGAATGCATACGTCGAAGTTCTTCCCATTCAGAACAAAAATGTGAACAGACATGAAATCGCCTCTTAAACAGTCGTGTTTCAATTCATCGCTATGATTTGAATTCGACAAAGACCCTCTCCTACCTTCATGAGTAACTCATCAATCCTGTTTGAAACCAAACAACATTGAACCATATTTTTACAAATCATTATTCTTGAGTTATGATATTTGAAAACAGGGTGAGTTAGTAGCTTCGTGAGCAGTTATTCAGGTTGAAGACTGGAATGGAGGGGCACAGTGACGAGTGATCGGAACTCGAACGGACAACCGCCGCACACTGTAAGATTTCTCAATCAGCCAGTCTGCAGAACAGAAGTCCCCATGGCAGTCAGTACAAAACGTGTAATCCAGAGACATCAAGAAGTGATGTGCAAGCTGAAAAGGCTTTTCAGGGAGTAGGGATGATGGACGGCGACGGTCTTGTTGGAAACTCCGAGCTTCAATGGCATGAGCAGGACACGGAAGGCAAGTACGAAGCCGTGGTGAAGAGGCTACAAGCCATCAACGACCAGATTCGAGTGTATGAAAACCGCTATGGTGTGACATTCGAGGACTTACACGGTCGCCTGACCGACGAAGTGTCAGAAGCGGTTGACATTGGTGATTGGAAGTGGCTTCTTGAAAAACGAAAGCGGCTCATAGAAGAGTATGATAAAGATGATGTCCCAGACGGCATATACGCTGTTCCCCGCGACCCGAACCAACCCAGAGTACAGGTTCGTCGGCTTTATGAGTACTGCGTGGAACGCGGACTTAGCCCTTCCCAACTTTCAGAAGCGGAGATGGCTCAATTCATCGTGTGCCCAGATAGAGACAGGGAGAGGAAAACGAATTGGGATTAGTCCCAATAAATCTTATCCCGCAAAACCCTGAACAAACGGAGGTCTGCGATATGTTCGTCATCCACTGCAACAGTTGCAGTCGTGAGGTTGAGTGGAAAGATGGAGCCGAGCTTGGCAAACTCCAAATTGAAATGTGCGGCTCGACCGTCATTTGTGCATGTGGACACGGAGTTGGCGATGATAATGGGACGTTGCGGGAATTTGATGTGCCAGATGCGGAGTGAAAAGGCAGGAGTAAGTGCGGGGCTGTTGGGCGGAGGGACACCTACCTTTCTCGCGACAGTAATATATCTACCGTCGCGGACGTACTGATGGCATGGAGAACACTGGTGAGCGATATACCATCAAACGGGACATTATGCCCCATCGAGAGTGACGTTCAGCACTAACCGAATCGTCGCCCATCCCGTCATCGCGGCGCACACATTTCGCTGAGCACCGAATCTAAACTGTTTCCAATCTCCTGGTTTGCTCCACGGGTGCCAGCGAGCCACGAGACAGTTAGCACAGTCACACATCCAGGTGACAAGCACTCGCGACCATGGAATTTGCAGACTTCGCTGTTTGCGTTCCGAGTGGGTTAATACGCAAACCTATCCATTCCACATGCTTTGATTGATGAAAATCACTTTCTCTGTAGACTTGACATGGAACCCGTTAATTCTGGTTTCTTAAAGCCCGTAAGGGCGAAAAGAGTGTCTCTGGTTGTGGTGCGTTTCAATGCCTTCGTGAAGGAATGGTGTAGCCAATCAGCCAACTTGTAACGCGAAGTATTCCATGACGCTTGATGATCGCATTTCGATGACAGCAGACTCTACCGCTTGCTGACCAGGGTACGTAAAATGAGTGGTTCCATCATTCCACATTGTTGGATTGATAAAAATCACTTTCCTAACAATTTGGGCATGATACCCCAGAACCTTGGAGCGTAAACGCCTGTAAGGGCGGCAAAAGGGTTTATGAGGCTTATGCCTTACAAGTCATTGAATAGATGGTTTCTGTTGCACTTTTTGTTGGTTGTCATTTTGCCCAAGACACCATGTCGCTTGACGTTGTTGGTTGTATAATGACTGGCGGGTTTGATAGTTACCATCATGAAGAACAAGCGTTGCTGTGAAACGAACTCACCGTGGAAAGGAACTTCCCTAACTCCCCACCTAAATCCCTGCTCTTTGGAGGTGTCCGCCATGGCAAACCTGAATCCGAATGATGCTCTAAAACAGTCAAGAGATGCACAGGGCAAGCCAGACGCAGGACCGAGGGTCGTCTGGAAACGTCCCCGTATCAGTGCTCCAATGCCCACTCCATCGCCACATGAAGAGAGAGTACGACGGGAGAGCAGGCGGTTATTGGGTTATATCAAAGATAATTGGGCAGAAGTACAGTGAGGCGGAAAAACGACGTCGATATTTTCATGAATCTGCCAGTCCCTATTTAACTATTCGACTTTTCCATAACCGCAAAGTAGTTCCCTTCATTATCTGCGAAATTAAACACTTTTCGAGTACCCATATGTACAATCTCGCCGACTGCAACTCCCTTGCTGGATAGATTGCTGTGTAATTCGGCAAGGTTTTCTGTGAAAAATAACAAGGAAGGTGTACCAAGGTTCAATTCAGGTTGCATTTTGGAGATAAGTTCCTTATTGTGGAGCACAATACTCGTTTCTGCTCGTTTTGTCGGAGCGATTTCAATCCATCGCATGCCCTGACCGTTATCTTCTTCGGAAATGACGCTAAACCCCATTTTATCTGTCCAAAAACTCACCGCTTCTGCTTGGTTACTTACATACAACATAACTTGCCCAACCTTGTGAATCATTCAACTTTCCTCCTCGTACGTGTTTCAAAGTAACTCTCGTAACTCGGCTGACATTTGTTCGACCAGCTCAGGTCTGCCATGAAATTGTGCAGGTGTGTTCTGGAACAACACAATCCTCCATTCCCCTCCCGTCCACGTCGCGATCAGAGTGTGATGCGTATTGACATTCGGGTTGATGTCGGATTGTCCACGGGGAACCATCCCTGCGATCGCTCGGAGAACGGCAATGTCTGGCGATAGAAAGCGAACAGATTTCACTTTGCTCACGAAGCGAGCAGTCGCGTGATGCTCGAAGATTGGTGCTATATGTGCGTAAATTTCAGCTTGTCCAATCACTTGACTCCCATCGAAGCCAATCTGCTCTCCGTCCTCGATGTACAAGTCAGCCATGCCACGAGCATCTTGATTGTTCCATGCATCGAGCAATTGCTGGTAAAGAGCCCTAACTTGTTGTTCGCGTGAGTCCATGCCATGCCCTCCCTCATCCCAACCGCCCAATGATTTTCATTCCTGGTCTTATTCATTCGGATTTGCCAATACAAACGTATTGCCATCGGGGTCTTTAAAGATAGCCTCGATTCCTCCCCAATTGGCTCTCTCGGCATCCTTCACAAATTCAACGCCACGTTCTTTCAGTAACTTACAAGTTCCCACCACGTCTTCACATGTAAAAGCGACATTTTGATATCCCCCGATGCGCTCTTCTTGTCCAGGAGGTGTGAACAGTACGACGTCCGTTTGCGCCCCAGGTGGTCGAAGCTGAATCCAGCGGGTTCCGTTTCCAAATGGTTGATCGGTCACAATCTCAAAGCCAAGTTTTTCAGTGTAAAATTGTAAGGCAATATCCTGATTTGAGACAGGTATGCTGACAAAACTCACTCGTATCATGTTCATCATCCTTTCATCTTGTACATCGGTCATGGCTCACTCGCCCAGCCATATCGTTTATACCTGACCTAATCTCAACGCCCTTACTGGCTTAATATCAAATTCGGGTAATCGGATTTTGTGGTGGAATGGACAAGAATCTTAGATTATGAAACCGTATAAACACTCATTATGATGGTTGTTTATGTTGTTTTTCAACGTGGTTCTTATTCAACTAACGCCCCCTTATGCGACACAACTTGGTCAAGGATTATCAGTAATGTTCGGTATCCACATCAGACGAAGAAGGTAAAAGCGGACTATACATCATGATCGCATGGTTTTCTGTAATGCACTCATCATTGACACAAGTACCATCAGCATTGAATTTCTTTCTCCAAATTTGATTGTGACGCAAGTATTTCCCACTGACGTGCTGAGTGATGCAGTGGTTTTTCTCTGTAATTTCGTAACTGTACTGTGCAGGAGATATGCTTCGCCATTCTCCAACCAAATGAGTAGGGGTAAGCTTCAGACACAAATAGTGCTTATCGTTTGTATCATTGCGGATTTGCAGGTCAATGTAGTTATATGCAATAGTAGCTCCACTTCCAAACGGAAGCGTTCGATTCGAATCAGGGAACACGTCGTATTGGTGGCGAAAACGTTCAACAACTGTTAATTCTGTATGCAGTGTCATCCAGTAAATAAGATTTGAGAGTTGGCACAGTCCGCCACCATGCCCAACACGCATTTCGCCGTTTATCAAAACCATTCCAGGTAGATATCCTTTTCGCTTCGAGGGACGCCCGACCAGTCTCCACACACTTAACGTTTCTCCTGGATGTAGGACTAATCCGTTCAACCGAGCGATTGCCAATTGTAAATTCCGAACCTTGTTGCTCTGCAACCACATGTCTACATTGCGGAGTTCACGCATTGTGCGAGATTGGTGTGTCGCAATTACATGCGGAAACACAATTACTCCAGAATGGTTATCCATTCGTTCTGTGGCATATCGAGTGCCCGATAAGTACCACTGAACAACTCTCTTGGACGAAAAAAACAGACTCCCCACACGTAGTCGTAAATTACTTCGCTGGATCGGATTGGGTATGACACTTTGTGACACACGCATCACCTCGTCATACTAATGTTACCGAATATTCACGTTGCCATGATATTGCGTTTATCTGCCCAATAGCGACATTACTGGTGTCGTCGCAAAACTGAATGTTTATGCAAGATCAACGAGTGGCTGTAAGTACTGATTCCACCACAAAATCCGAAGACCCTCAAATTCCTGCTTCATCGGTACTTCACACAACAGGGTACAGACAGGCGTTACGTCATCTGCCTCAACAAGCAAATAGAAAACGTGATCAGGATGACCTGCTACCGCGAAGTGAACTTTCACCCCTAACTCCTCACAACGGGTTGGAATGGATGGCAAAAACTCCTGTAGCGCCAGCCTGATGTCTTCGTTGTATATCCCGCAGTGATTCACGTCGTGCCTTGCAGTCACGTGAAACAGCAAACACCTCGCCCCCTGCATGATCGAATTGCAATTACTGATTACTGGATGTACTCGTTCCCTTCTTGCCCATCCATTACCCATTCAAGAATAACACACACTGCATTCGGGCATATACACTCCCCAGTATCCACGAATACAAGAGTTTACGCCTATTGTTTTATTAGCCATATAGCTATATACTCAATCCAAAAGATTCATCGACACATGAGCACGGAAGGTCAGTGAAAGCGATGAAATCCCATGAATGAACGTGTGTTTAAAGCGATGTCCGACGGCACACGCAGAAAAATCATCGAATTATTGAAGGAAGGTCCGAAAACGGCTGGCGAGATCGCCAATCACTTCCCATACGCCCAGCCCACCATAAGTCGTCACCTGAACGTGCTTAAAAATGCGAATTTAGTCGTTGATCAACGCGAGGGAACTTACATCATTTACAGGCTCAACACAACGATCTTACAAGAATGGCTTGCATGGCTTCTTGAACACTTTGGGAGTGGTGGTAGTGATGAATAAGAAAGGCGCAATGCCTTGGTGGGGATGGTTTTCGTGGGTTGTCGTCATCGTGCTCGGCTGTCTTGCGTACTTTCATCTCCCTGCCCAGGTTCCAAGCCATGTTCATGCGGGAAAGCCGACACTTTACATTTCCCGTCTACTTGCCGTTATGTACGAACCGTCCATTATGCTCGTCATCATACTCCTATGGCATGTGTTGTGGCGGATTGATCCGAGGAAAAGAAACTACGTATCGTTCTGGGGGACTTATCGATATATCGGCGGCGTGATCGTCGTATGCGTTGGATTGATTTACCTCACAGTTTTAGGACACCTTTTGCACATTGGCACAATGCGTTTCGCTCTCACCGCATACGGTCTGATGTTCATGTTGATTGCAAACGTCCTGCCACGACTTCGACCGAATTGGTGGATTGGTGTTCGCACACCTTGGACGTTATCCAGTGAGGAAACTTGGAATCGCACGCACCGTTTGAGTGGACAATTAGGCATTCCGATGGGAATTCTAATCATGATTCTTGCCTGGGTCTTGCCCACAAACCGATTCACAGTAGCGGCTGTCGTCATACCCGTTCTCTTATGGGCACTGATTACCGTCGTGGCTTCGTATTTCTACGCCCGACAAGAGCGGCACTAAGGGTATGTTTATAAGCGCTGGCTACCCACCGAGTCTATGTCGCAGGGGGTATGGGTAATGGCTGAAGAAAAGATTGTGATAGGCGCCAAAACCAATCATCCGCTCAATGGCATGTTATCCATTCCAGATGAGACGAATGGGTTATGTCCAGCAGTTGTATTGGTTCACGGATCTGGTCCGAGCAATATGGATGAGAAGGTCGGGAACAATTACCCTTTTCGAGACCTCGCAGAAGGTCTGTCGGCAAAAGGGATTGCGGTGTTGCGTTATGACAAGAGAACCTTCGTATACGGCAAACAAATGAAAGATGACGTTGGCATCTCCGTAAGGGAGGAAACCATCGAAGATGCCATCCTCGCGGCTGAATTTCTGCGAAGCGATACGAGGATCGATCCGAACAAGGTGTTTGTAATTGGTCACAGTTTAGGCGGAATGCTGGCTCCTCGAATCGATGCAGTAGGTGGACATTTCGCGGGAATCATCATCATGGCTGGTTCTCCGCGCAAACTTGAAGAAATACTGATGGATCAAAACAACGATGTCCTGAACTCTTTAAACAGGTTTTTGAAAGTGATCGCAAAGAAACAGATCGCCGCATTGTCCGCTAAGTTTGGCAAGATTTATAACCTCAGCGACGAAGAGGCGAAATCGACGAAGCTGTTAGGCAAATATACGAGGGCATACTACTTCAAAGAAATGGGGGAACATCCGTCCACCGATTATCTGAAGGCATTAGACAAACCTGTGCTAATTCTGCAAGGCGATAAGGATTTCCATCTATCCATCGAAAAGGACTTTGGTGGTTATCAAAAACTGCTCTGCGATAAACCAAACGTTACATTCAAGCTCTACCCGAACCTGAATCATCTGTTTATGCCTGCTGTTTATGGAGAGATACGCAAAGCAAAAAAGGAGTATCGGGTCGCGCAACATGTAGATGAACAAGTTATTGAGGACATTGCGAACTGGATTCTTTCCGTTTGAGACATATCAAAGGAAAGTCACTTTGTAACGGGGTCTTTCGATTCGTTTATCAGGAGGTGTTAGACACAATACAACGCGACACTTGCATCATGCCGCGTTGTACCAGGTCATCCATGGCTTCTCTCGTCTTCACCGCGATTCCACACAAAACTGATGATTCAACTCCACGATATGCCTTTTCAGTATGCCGCAGATCGGTTTGAAGATGGCTGTTCCGTAACAAACATCTATTCGGTGATGCGAGTAACCATCCCACGTCTTATTCCCATCGCCCCAAAGATTGTTCCGAGAGCCATGCAGAACAGACCTGTAATGAACATGGGACTGCCTACGTCCTGCGTATTAAACAATTGCGGTGCATAAGCGGTAATCGTGATAATCAGGATCGTTGCCATCACTACTGCTACACCCATGCAAAACAAGATCACCACTTCTGGAATAAATACGAACTTCAGTTCTGAGAGTTGGAAGTCTGTCCTTTGAATCATAAGAGAGACTGCAACCGTACCAACAATCAGCATCACAGCCATCAAAGCGACATAGCCGCCCAGAAACACATAAATGTGAGTCAATGCATACGCGATATGATGCCAGTTCGCCAATACTGCCGTAGCAAGGATACTTGTCAGCAAACATGATAGGGCGACCGCAAAGGGTATCAATACGTTCTTTTGCCTGTGTTTGATTGCACGTCTTAGGGAGATAAAGAACACAGGCAACCCACCAATCAAAAACGCCAGGAATGATAGGCATCCAGCAATGAAATCTGCATCAAAAAGAACTCTGAACTCTGGGTGGTACATTGCCACTGCATTGAACTGATTTAGCGGATCGGTCAATCGTTGGAGCATACTCCACCCGACTCCAAATAACATGAAGGCGCAGAAAATCATCACAACGCCAGTACGGAGTCGATTCACCATATAGGTCACTCCTTCTGTAACGCCGTTATAATTTAAATGTGCGTCCAACGCACCAATCAATAAATCAAGCACCGTAGCGGGTGTGATCTTATGCTCTTCGAGTAAAACCAACATCTCTTGTTCGTACCGTTCCCGCCACGCACGAGGATAAAGTCGGAGTAGCCAATGCATTAGAATCCCTCCAAAGATGCCAATCGCTTTTTCCCAACTGAAGTCACCTGCTCCAATGTCGCTACTTGTTTGCGAAGCACCGTGATGCCCTCGGCGGTGATGCGATACGGTCTCCGCCGATCCTCTGTTGGGAGGGCTTCGATCAACCCCTGTTTTTCCAACCGCGTAATGGCACCATACAAGGTGCCAGGCTCCAATTGCGTGCCACTGAACGCCAGAATGTCCTCCATCATCGCGTATCCATGCTTCGCTCCATTCGCCAAACTCGACAGGATGAGAAACGATGCATCTGAAAACCGCCCTAATTCACTTTTCCGCACTGGAATCTCCCCAATTGTACTACGTTATTCTTATTAAGTATAACTGAATAATACTTTGTGCTGGGCAATGCGTCAAGACACCTCCCCCCCAATGGGCGTTACACCGAATCACTCCACGAACCACTCGGATATGATTTCAACGGTTAGCCGACCAACACGATGCAATTTTCCTGTTCTACTGGAAACGATATAAACGGACATTTTGACCTGGAGGTGTAATCAACATGCCCTTAGTCCCCTATGACCCATTCAACATGACCCGACGCGCTTCTGACTGGTTCCCGTCATTCCCCAGACTGTTCGATGAAGATTGGTTCGACAGTCACTTCACGAACATGCCACGGGTTCGCTGTGATGTTCGCGAAACCCAAAACGAAGTGATTGTGACCGCCGAAATCCCTGGGCTGGAGAAGAAGGAAGACGTGAATATCACTGTCCATGATAATCATCTTCACCTCAGCGGCAAAATCGAACGAATGGGCGAGCAAAAGGACGAAAACGTGCATCGAATGGAACGATACTACGGGCAATTCTCGCGCACTGTACCATTGCCGACAGCGGTAAATGATACGGGAGCAAAAGCGTCATACAAGAATGGAATACTGGAAGTCAGGATTCCGAAGAGCCAGAAACAGATGGGTCGTCAGATTGACGTAGACTTTCACTGAAAAAAGAAAAGTAACAGCCCCTTGGGATTCCGAGGGGCGTTTTCATGCGTTGAAAATGACCAAATGCACCTAAATTGATGGTATCGGTGTCATCCGCTCGCCCTTGAGTCTTTGTTGGTTCCAATAACGTTGATTGGGGACAAGAGATCCGAGCACACTGTCAACGATGTCGCAAATCAGAGAAGTCTCGTACAGTTCCGCCCCTTGGTCGTTCTCGTCGCCAAAACCCCGTCACTATTGTGTTTTCCTAAATGATATGAAAGTTGAAAACTTCAGGGCATAATGGATGTATCAGGAGACGCGCTCTCTCTTCGCCCTTCCGCCCATTTCAAATCTAACCCATGACTTCTGAAATCAAATTTAGCTCCCTGTACTATGTGCCCGTCAAATCAAATCCTTCCCTCGCCATCTCCCTCCTCAACCCTGCCTCATCCCTTGCCACGCCTGGCTTTTCCCGACTTTTCCTCCCTCTAACCCACTTTCTGCCGTCAAATTCGATCCTTCTCTGGATCACGCCTTTTCTCACCCGTTTTTCTCCGTAATTTTTCCAGATCCATCGATTTTGCGTAAAATGAAGTCTTTCCCTGCGGGAAGGGGGAAGAGCAGGGCTGAAGGGATAAGGGAGAGCAGATTTTGTCGTGTATTTTTTCACATTTTTGATCGGGCATGGTCGAGGAATCCTTGATATGTCGGGCTTTTTCGCTTCTTATCTCCTTCCGAACTTCACCCTGTCTTTTCCCCCGCCTTGCGCTCCCTTGCAACGCAAAAACGGGCGAATCCAGGCTTTTGACCCGAATCCACCCGTGCTGTAGGGAACAACTTATTTTACTCAGGGAAGAACTTATTTTGCTGGGGAAGAACTTGATTTTGCGAACACACCTTCCGCCCATTTCAAATCTAACCCATGACTTCTGAAATCAAATTTAGCTCCCTGTACTATGTGCCCGTCAAATCAAATCCTTCCCTCGCCATCTCCCTCCTCAACCCTGCCTCATCCCTTGCCACGCCTGGCTTTTCCCGACTTTTCCTCCCTCTAACCCACTTTCTGCCGTCAAATTCGATCCTTCTCTGGATCACGCCTTTTCTCACCCGTTTTTCTCCGTAATTTTTCCAGATCCATCGATTTTGCGTAAAATGAAGTCTTTCCCTGCGGGAAGGGGGAAGAGCAGGGCTGAAGGGATAAGGGAGAGCAGATTTTGTCGTGTATTTTTTCACATTTTTGATCGGGCATGGTCGAGGAATCCTTGATATGTCGGGCTTTTTCGCTTCTTATCTCCTTCCGAACTTCACCCTGTCTTTTCCCCCGCCTTGCGCTCCCTTGCAACGCAAAAACGGGCGAATCCAGGCTTTTGACCCGAATCCACCCGTGCTGTAGGGAACAACTTATTTTACTCAGGGAAGAACTTATTTTGCTGGGGAAGAACTTGATTTTGCGAACACACTTGGAATCGTTGATTTGTCGGGGCTCTTTCGCGTCTTGCCTTCTTCAAAACTTTGCTCTGAATTTCCCCCGCCTTTCGCTCTCAGGCATCAAAAAAGAACGGGCGAATCCAGGCTTTTGACCCGAATTCACCCGTGCTGTACGGAACAACTTATTTTACTCAGGGAAGAACTTATTTTGCGCGGGGAAGAACTTCATTTTGCGAACATACCTGCCGGTTTTCTACCCCCTTGTCCCACCTACCTCTCACCCCTTTACCCTGCCACAAAAAAACATGGATGAGTTCAGGCATTTTTACCCGAACTCACCCATGTGCTAGTGACCAACTTTACTTTTCTGTCACCAACGTAATTTGACAGTCACACACGCGACACAATCAGCTACGCTACTTACTCCACCGTCACGCTCTTGGCCAGGTTACGCGGTTTGTCGACATCGTTACCACGCGCCACAGCGGCGTAGTACGCGAGCAATTGCAGCGGAATCACGGCCAGGATAGGCGCCAATTCCGGGAGTGTCTTCGGCAGGTAGATGACCTCATCGACGGTCTTTTCAAGGTCTTCGTTGCCAATCCACGTCATCCCGAGCACAAAAGCGCCGCGAGCCTTCACTTCGACAATGTTGCTTACCGTCTTTTCATACAGATCTGGTTGCGTTGCAAGCGCGATGACCGGTACGCCTTCAGTGATGAGCGCCAACGTGCCATGCTTGAGCTCGCCCGCCGCATATGCCTCCGCATGGATATAGGAGATTTCCTTCAGCTTCAACGCGCCTTCCATGGCCACCGAATAGTCTAGGCTGCGACCGATGAAGAACGTATCCATGGTATCCACGTAGCGTTGTGCGAAACGCTCCAGCTGCGGTGCCGTATCCAGAACCTGCTCCGTCGCCTGCGGCAGATCTTCCAGTCCCTTGAGGAGCTCGCGCACCTTGTCGTCACCGATTTCGCCACGCACGTGCGCCATCTTGATACCGAGCAGGTACAATGCAATCAATTGCGTCGTATAAGCCTTCGTCGAAGCGACCGCAATCTCAGGGCCTGCCCAGGTGATGATGACGTCATCTGCCTCACGCTCTGCAGAACTGCCGACGACGTTCGTAATCGCCAGCACGCGGCGCCCTTGTCGCTTGACCTCTCGCAAAGCCGCCAGTGTATCGGCTGTCTCGCCAGATTGGCTGATGACAATCACCAACGTATTGGGCGTAAACAGCGGTCGGCGGTAGCGGTACTCCGATGCGATTTCGACATCGACCGGAATGCGCGCGTACGATTCGATCACGGCCTTACCAACCAACCCAGCGTGCCAAGAGGTACCGCAGGCGATGATGTGAATCCGGTCTACAGCCTTCATAAACGCATCGTCGAGGTTCAGCTCGTCGAGCTGGACGCGGCTGAAATCCTCTGCAATGCGGCCGCGCAGCGTGTCGCGGACGGCCTTTGGCTGCTCGTGAATCTCTTTGAGCATGAAGTGCGGATACCCGCCACGTTCTGCCGACACAGCGTCCCAAGTCACCTTATAGACCTCTTTGTGAACGGGCTCGCCATCCATCGTGAAACACTCGACGCCAGCAGCCGTGAGTACGGCCATCTCGCCGTCTTCCATGACATAAATATCGCGGGTATACTCAAGAATCGCCGGAATATCCGACGCTACAAAATTTTCGTTTTCACCGAGGCCGATAATCATCGGGCTCGCCTTGCGCATTGCAATGATCTCATCTGGGTGATCTTTGGCCAACACGACGAGCGCGTATGCGCCACGGATTCGCTTGCCGACCTCAATCATCGTTTGAAACAGATCTCCGTTGTACAGCTCCTCAATCAGGTGTGCCACAACTTCAGTGTCCGTTTCGGAATTGAACTGGTGCCCTGCGGCAATCAGTTCTTCGCGCAGCGACAAGTAGTTCTCCACGATGCCATTGTGGACAATGGCAAAACGGCCGCTGCAATCCTGGTGTGGGTGCGCATTTTCATCCGAAGGTTTGCCGTGTGTCGCCCAACGCGTATGGCCAATCGCCGCCTGACCCGCAATCTGCATCGAAGCCAGTTTGTCCTCCAAGTTCGCCAATCGGCCAACCGATTTAACGACCTGGATGTTACCTTCATCAATCACAGCGATTCCCGCAGAATCGTATCCACGGTATTCAAGCTTCGCGAGTCCACCGACAACAACGTCCTTCACGTTCCGAGCGCCAATATAACCAACAATGCCACACATAGGTAGAAACGTCTCCTCCTTGTCGATCTGCGCACTCTTGTTCCACCGGTCGCCCGATGGGTTTCGAGTTTTGCTTGCGGCGTGATCGAGAACGCCGGGAGGCACCCGCCGAATGGTTCGCCAACCTCCCCCGCGTCAACTGTCCTCACTAGAAGACAGTCCAGGCGCTTTCGCTTCCCTCGTGTTCATCAGATTCACAGGGTTCGCGTACAACATTCTATTGCATACTGCCCACTTTGTGCTTATTCGTCAAGGCATCCCCCCTTAAAAGCGAAGTCGGGCGCCGACATGAATACGCCCGACTACAAAACACCGACGAAAACGTCCGTCTTAACGATTCACGCCGAGTTGTTCTTCTACGACCTTGACAATATCCTGCACAATCTTGCGCAATACGTGTTCATCCGGCCCCTCGACCATGACGCGCACGAGTGACTCTGTACCCGACTCGCGTACGAGCACGCGGCCGCTGTCACCCAGTTCCCGTTCACCAGCTGCGAGCGCTGCCTGAATCGCCGCATTATGGACCCAAGCGTGTTTGTCAGTCACGCGCACGTTTTCGAGAATTTGCGGGTACCGCGTCATCACCGTGCGCAACGCTGAAAGCGGCTTGCCGCTTTTGACGAGAACTTGCACAAGTTGTAACGCTGTCAGGATACCATCGCCTGTCGTGGTGTGGTTCAGGAAAATAATGTGCCCCGATTGTTCCCCGCCGAGGACAGCCTGGTCTGCGCGCATGCGCTCCATCACATACCGGTCGCCGACCGCCGTCCGAACGACCTCAATCCCCGCGGCCTCCATGGCCTTCATAAAGCCGAGATTGCTCATCACGGTGGCTACGATTTTATTGTCGGCCAGCTTTCCCTGACGCTGTAGCGACAGGCCGCAAATTGCCATAATAAAGTCGCCGTCAATGATTTCACCGGTACTGTCAACCGCAATTAAGCGATCTGCGTCGCCATCGAAGGACAGCCCGAGATCGGCGTGATGGGCGATCACGGCCTGTTGTACCACCTGTGGATGGGTTGAACCGCAGCCAACGTTAATATTGACACCATCCGGTTCCGCGTGAATGACGGTGACCTTCGCCCCGAGGCGCCGAAATACTTCGGGCGCAATCGCGGAGGCCGCACCATTTGCACAGTCGAGCACCACATGAAGCCCGTCAAAGCGCTCATCGACTGTGGACATCAGAAATTGAATATACTCCTCCTGCGCGGGTTCCTCATAGATCCGACCAATCTCCCCGCCAGTCGGCCGTGGCAATTCCTCTTCGTTCCGCAAAATATGTTCAATTCGGTCCTCGGTTTCGTCGAGTAACTTAAAACCGTCGCCACCGAAAAACTTAATACCATTATCCTCAACCGGATTATGAGAGGCCGAAATCATGACCCCCGCATCGGCACCAAGGTGCTTTGTCAGATATGCTACACCCGGCGTACTGATGACTCCCAAGCGCAAGACATCGACACCCATCGACAAGATTCCGCTGATGAGGGCTGCCTCGAGCATATCGCCAGAGATACGGGTATCCTTGCCTATTGCGATGCGAGCCCCTGGATGCCGCGACGTCAGGACATATGCGCCTACACGCCCCAGGCGAAATGCCAACTCAGGCGTCAAGTCCGCATTCGCCACGCCCCGAACGCCGTCTGTTCCAAACAATCTACTCACAGTTAGGCCCCTTTCTAAAGACTTGATCATTTTGCCACGAATCCCGGTGAAGAACAATAGAAATGATTGACCAACTCACCCTTGGGAAGTGTCGATCGCGACGGTTCGCTGCGAGAGAGCGGTTACCGTCACCCACTGTGGCACCTGTACCGACACGGGAGCCGTCTTGGCACCTGGTTTCACGTTTGACGTGTCCACGGTGACTTTCACGTCCTTCGCCGTCATTCCTTGTACAATACTCGCCGGCCCCGTCACGGTCACGTCAATCGTCGGCTGGTTCGGAAGCGTCACGGCACTGCCCGATCCGCTCAGCGTCACCGGCACCTGTTGGAACGTCGCGGTGGCCGCTGGTTCAACTTGCACAATGGCAGTCACCTTACTCGGCGTCACCTGCGTCATCCCTTGCACGAGCGGCACAGGCACATCAACCGTCGTGGTCTTACTCAAGCCGGAAACATCGATAGGCACAGTCAACCCCGTCTTCGGCAGCGATGCCGCAGGAATGCCCGACTCACTCACCTGCGTATCCTGCAGCTTCACGCCGGCCACCGCGTATCCCGGCGCGGGCGTTCCTGTCACTTCTGGTGACAACACAACCTTTTGATTGGCCGCTTGAATGGGCACGTTGACACTGATGCTGGATGGGGAAATATCGACGTCTTGCACGGTATTCCCCTGGCTGTCCACGGGCGTGAGATTGACAATTTTCGTATCGGTCGCCTTCATCCCACTCACCTCGACATGACCGACGACCCGAGAGACGGCTGCAACGCGCGTACGTGCGCCGCTGACCGTAACGGACTGGGTGTTCAGCGACAGCTGCCCCATCCCGTAGCCATCGGCTGGGGTACCGCTGATTTCGACATCAATGGGCTTGGCCTCACTGACTTTTTTCTCGAGGACGACCGTGACTGTCAGCGGCTTAACCTGGTATTTCTTGATGTCATTCGGTAAGTCCACTGCGGCAATATGAAGAACCTGTTTGCCGGGTGCAAGCCCCTGTGCATTGACGACCAACTCTGCCTTGAGCATATCGGTCGGCAAAGTGGGCAAATTGAGGGCGCTGGTCGTCACGTCGATGGTCGCCGTCGACTGGCTCATCGAGGACACGACCATATCGTCGCCCACCTGCACGTGGATAGGTAAGTTATACGCCTGTGTGACACCAGCACTCTGCTGCGCAGACATCGCCGAAGAATTATCCTGTAAGACATGAACCACGAACCAAATGATGCATGCCAAGACGAGTGCGAAGATGCGAAGGAACAAATTGTTCCGGAGAAATCTATCCAGCATCACGACTCCGCCTTTCGGTTCCAAAACGGAAGGGAATTGGAGCGCTTGGCGACTAGCAAGTTGGTCAAGAGCGTCTTCAACCCTTGCTCATCGAGGCTGCGGTGCAGCACACCATCCACACCGACCGACACTCTGCCTGTCTCCTCCGATACGACCACCGCGACCCCATCGGACTGCTCGGTAATCCCCAAGGCCGCTCGATGGCGGGTTCCCAACTGTTTATCTAAACTCCGGTTCTCTGTCAGCGGCAGAAAGCACCCAGCTGCAACAATTTGGTTGTTCCTGACGATGACCGCGCCATCGTGCAACGGCGTGTTTGGGATGAACAAGTTAATAAACAACTCACTGCTGACATGCCCTTCAATGGAAGTGCCCGTCTCGATGTACTCCGATAGCCCGGTCCTGCGCTCAATGACGATCAGCGCGCCGATTTTCGTCTTCGAGAGCACCTGTGTGGCCTTGACAATCTCATTGACGGTCTGTTGATCCTCTTCTTGTCCCTGTTGATTCAACGACAAAGACCAAAACCCGCCCCGTCCCAATTGTTCCAGGGCGCGTCTCAACTCAGGCTGAAAGACGACGGGAATCGCAAAGAAGCCAATTTGAATGATCTTGCCAAGCAGCCAATTCGATGCAGAAAGGTGCAGAAGTTGGCTAATGAGCGTGACAATCACGACAATCATCGCACCTTTTAACAACTGCACCGCGCGTGTACCCCGAATGAGAAGCAACAAAAAGTACAGCACAAACGCGACAAATAAGATGTCGATGACGTCTTTAAAGCTGAAATTTCGAACTACGGCCAGCCATGTGTCCATGTCCATCCACCCAACCGGAAATCCGAACTAAAACCATCGTCCCCCATTGTTTCGCACAATGAAGGCCTGAGTCAAGTCCAGATGGTCAAGCTCGGTTGCGTTGGCGGATACCTTTTCGCTTTTGTCGGCTTGCCTTTGCCCGCTGCAATGTCCGAAAGAAGCCCTGATACAGCGCATGGTGCCCTGCGTCTGTCGGGTGAATGGGGTTTTTGTATAGCCGAATATCCCGAAACTGGCCATTTTTGTAGTGTTCGACATAGTCCGCCTCGTGCCCGCGAAACGCCCGTGAGGCATCGAAGACGTGTAGTCGGTGGTGCGCGGCTACCTTTCGAATCATGTCGTTGTATGTCTGTGTGATACGCTCTGCCAATTCAAAATTAGGGAAGGGATTATAGAGGGTGGCAATCACAAATGTGTTGTACGGGCGGTTTGCGCGTTCGACAATTTCCTCGATCTCGCTTTGCGACCGCTCACACACCTGCGCAATCCGCTCAGGTTTACCGGTCAATAATACGGGTGCACCGCGCAGTAAATCGTTGCCGCCAATCATCAGCGTGACGATTTCGGCCTCGTCGTAGATGCACTGGGGCACCTCAGGCAGTGACTTGTTCAACTGTCGTGACGTCCAGCCCGGCTTGGCCTGAACGTGCAGACTGACGCGTGCGTTGCGCGCTAAGTGTTTGCGAAGTCTCTCAGGATAGCTTAAATCCGGTGAAGTCGCTCCATATCCATATGTAATGGAGTCTCCGAGTGCAAGCATCAGCACAAAGTTAAACCTCCCCTAGTCGCGATAAGGTATCACCTCATAAACTATGGGCGAGGGCTTGCACGCGTCACTACACCGGTCTAGAAAACCGCTGCGTCCCAGGTGTGAAAGCGCTGCCTGGGACGCATGTACGACACTAGCCTACAGATTGGTTCTTACAACACAGTTTTTCCAAACAGCGATTCGACCAGTTCGACAGCCATCATCGCCGTTCGATTGCGCTCGTCCAAAATCGGGTTTACTTCGACGACGTCGACCGAGACCAAGGCATCCGACGAAGCCAACATTTCCATCGCCAAATGGCCCTCCCGGTATGTCACCCCGCCGTACACCGGTGTGCCAACACCAGGGGCAAACATGGGATCCAATGCGTCAAGGTCTAGACTCAGATGAATCCCATCCGTTCCGTTTGTCGCAATTTCAATCGCTTCCGTCATGACTTTCGCCATGCCCCGCCGGTCAATCTCCGCCATCGTGTAGCAGCGAATCCCCGTCTCGTGAATCAGTTTCGCCTCATCTTCGTCAATGGAGCGGATGCCAACCATAACCACATTTTCCGGCTTGACCTTTTGCTTTAATCCCCCAATCGCCAGCAAATCCTCATGTCCATAACCGAGGCTGACAGCCAGTGGCATTCCATGAATGTTCCCGGAGGGCGTCGTCTCCGCCGTGTTCATGTCCCCGTGCGCATCAAACCAGATGACGCCATAATTTGTGCTCGACTGCGCCATGCCTGCTAGGCTGCCAATGGCAATGCTGTGATCGCCACCGAGAATAATTGGAATGTGGCCTTCAGTGACGACCGTGCTGACAATGTTGCACAAATTCTTCGACACCTCCGTCACCTCGTGGAGGTAGCGAAGCTTTGTATTTTGATTTTGCTCCTTCATCTCTGGCGTGGGCACATTGATATTCCCGAGGTCTTGAACCGTGTAACCAAGACCCTCCAACGCTGCACTCAGCCCAGCGTAGCGAATTGCACTCGGTCCCATGTCGACGCCGCGGCGCCCCTGTCCCAAGTCGGAGGGCACGCCAATAATCCGCAACTCTTTCATCGCAAACGCTCCTCAATGATGTTTTAAGTTTGGTATCCCCCAATGAAGTAGATGGGGGGTGATGGCAGATTCGATGAGTGCCGCAATGACTAACATTCCCCAGATGAACGGCAGGCTACGCGCCGTGCGCAACAGTGCGAACCAAAGTGGATGGCTTTGACTCTGGGCATTCGTAGCAGACTCCGCCGGTCCGTCCGCAGTTTCAAGGCGCCGCCGAAACACGCGCGCAATCGCGCGTATGACAGCCATGCCGTTGGCAATGCCTAAAGCTGCAGCCCACAAAATGGCCGCCAATTCGATCACGCCATGCGGCAATAGCCCAAAGACAATGGTCTTCCAAGCTGGCACACCCTGCTCTGAGACGACGAGTGACACCGCATAGCCGCTGATCAGTCCGTTTATCCACATCGAATATGCCGGGAAGATACCGAACACCAAACCAAAAATGGAAAGTTCCGTGGCCGTGGCAGCATTGTGCAAGAAAATTCGCCAGAACTCCTGAACCCATGACAAACTGCCGCCAGAGTCGACGCTCTGGACGAGCTCTTTCATCATCGGGGCGATTTGATTCTTGATATCGGCGGGATTGAGCCAGCCAACCAGGAATCCCACAACGAGGAGAACGATAACCCAAGCGACGTAGATGCGCATCTCCGGCCGGTAGGCGAGTGTAGCTTTTTTCAATCTATCCTCTCCCTTGTATACCTTGCTGTTTCCACGCAAACACTTTCCCGAGAGAACAAAGGAGGTCTTGAAAACATGTTACGACTTCGACGCGCTGTACTGTGTTCGGTATTCACCGCGGTGATGGCTGTGGGCAGCCTGTTCGTGTCAGATCTGCCCACCACCCACGCGGCAACCAACGCACAACCCAAGGCAATTTACAAGGTCGACACCGATAAAAAAGTGGTCGCTCTCACATTCGACATTTCTTGGGGAAACAAGGTCCCAGAACCGGTGCTCGACGTATTGAAAAAAGAGAAAGTGACGAAAGCCACATTCTTTTTGAGCGGGCCTTGGACGTTACACCATCCTGAAATCGCCAAACAAATCAAAAACATGGGTTACGAAATTGGGAATCACGGCAACCTGCACAAAGATTTTTCGCGTTACCCAGACAACTGGATTCGCGAACAGGTTTCCATCTCGGAAAAATCCATTCAGCAGGTGACCGGTGTAAAAACGAAACTCATCCGTACCCCAAACGGCGACTTCAATCCGCGTGTCATTCGCTGCCTCAACAGCATGGGATACACGGTCATTCAGTGGAACACAGACTCTCTTGACTGGATGAACCCTGGCACCCAAAACATTGTCAACCGCGTGACCAAGCGGGCCGTGCCTGGGGACATCATTTTGATGCACGCCAGCGACTCGTCAAAACAAATTGTCGAAGCGCTTCCGCAAATCATTGACCAACTGCGCAAGGACGGCTATCAGTTTGTGACGGTCTCGGAACTGCTGGCAAACGCGAAAGTCTCCTCTTCCATCGTACGCTGACCGATTGGCGTTCAGTCGTTTGGATGTACAGGCTTACATTTACAAATGCATGTGGCCGCGGACAACCGCGGCTTTTTGTCGCTGTTATCATACCCTACCGAATGTCGCCAGACAAACCATTCACCCGCCTGGATAGAGGGCGCAAAGTCGTCACATATTATCATTGACAAGTTGGACATCGGGGGGATTTAGCGTGAATAGACGACGTGCCATCATCTCCGTGCTGTCCCTCACCGCCATCATCGTCACGGGCTGTGGTATTTCCAATGCCAGTGCCGATACGAGTGGTGCCGGAAACGCAGATTACGGCCAGACCAAACAAATGGTCATCGATATCCTAAACTCGAAGGATGGACAGCAGGCGTTATTGGATACACTGAAAAATCCACAGGTTAAAAGTGAACTCATCGCTTCGCCGCAGGACGTGCAACAAGCGTTGACGAAGGCCATTGAATCGCCGCAGACGCAGAAATTTCTCACGGAAGGCGCAAAAGATCCGAAGTTTGCCGCTGCACTGGCCAAAGCAGCACAACCTGAACTCAAAACCACCGTTCAACAACTGATGAAAGAGCCCGACTTTCAAAAGGATATGCTCGTCCTCTTGAAGTCGAACGACTTTACGAGCAATTTGGAAGCGCTCATGAAAGGACCAGATTTTCGCAACACCTTACAGGGACTTATTCTCCAATCCATGAGCTCCCCAGCGTTCCAAATGCAGTTTCAAAGCGCGGTTCAGAAAGCCGTTCAACAGTCGATGCAACAGGGACAAGCGGGCTCTGGCGGCGGTAGTGGTGGTGGCAGCGGAAGTAGCGGGGGAAGCCAAGGCGGATCCGGCGGTGGCTCTTCCTCATAAGCCAGCACAATAGAAAAAGAGCACCTTCCTCGTCGAAGGTGCTCTTTTACCATTCATTCGTCACGTAAGGCTATCACGCGTTTCGTTGAAGTGGCTGGGTCTTCACACCAAGCCGCATACCAACGCGTTCAGCCAACTGCCGATATGCTTGCCCTTGTAAGGACAACTCGTCAAACAACGGATCCTTTTGCTTGTCCAGGTTCGCGATCGGAATCTCAATCAACAGTTCCGTATTCAACTGGGAAGCGACTTGCTCACCGCCTCCGCGGCCGAAAATGTAAGCGCGCTCGTCGGAATCATCGAACTGGAAGTAAGCCATATTCTCGACGACACCAATGACCTCGTGGTTGGTCCGCACACCCATCAGACCAGCGCGCACCGCTACCGCGGAAGCAGCCGCCTGCGGCGTCGTGACAATCAGCTGCTTGCTATTCGGCAGCAGCGAGTGAACGTCGAGTGCCATGTCCCCAGTCCCTGGTGGCAAATCGAGTAACACCACATCAACGTCGCCCCAATGAACTTGGCCAAAGAAGTTACGAAGCATTTTTCCAAGCATAGGTCCACGCCATACCACCGGTGTGTCTTTTGGCACAAAGAACTGCATGGAAATCAGTTTGACGCCTTCCACCTCTATCGGCATGATGAGTTCGTCAATCACCGTTGGTTTCTTATCCTGCACACCAAAGATGGCAGGAATGCTAAATCCATAGATGTCGGCATCAATTACCGCTACCCGGACGCCTTGTCGAGCCAATGCGACGGCCAAATTGGCAGTGACTGTCGACTTCCCAACGCCGCCTTTTCCGGATGCAATCGCGAGGAATTGAACTGGTTTGTCTCCGCGTAAAAGTGCCGGAACCGCTTGTTGTTGTGGCGCAGCTGACTCCGTGTTCCCGCCGCGTACCTTAGCCGTAAACGCTGCGCGTTGCTCATCCGTCATATGGCCAATCTGCACGTTGACTTGTTCAACGCCCGGAAGGGAGAGAATGCGTTCTTCGACTTCCTTTTCAATGATGGTCCGCAACGGGCATCCGCGAATCGTCAATAATACCTCAACGTTCACTCGTCCCTCTTCGATCTCGATGTTCTTCACCATGTCCAATTCCACAATACTTTTATGGACCTCGGGATCCTCAACGTCCCGCAATACGTCTAACACTTGTTCCTTCGTGACCACATCGTTCGCCTCCAAACGAAGTTGTTGCCCTAATGCTGTCATCCAGTGTACATCAATGAGGACTGGAAACCAAACGACGCGAGGATGCGGGAAGGATGTGGAAACCCCTCGCAAACTACGATGTCTGAATGATATCAAAGCGTGGACGGTCACCTGACGCCTGCCACAATAGTTCAAACTGTGCCGGGGGATTCTTAGGACCTACGAACCACATGGATTGACCTACCTGAAGTGTAAATGGAGCAGAGAGAATTTGCGAAGAGCGCTTTGGCCAAGCGCGAGGCGCCGATTGCCCCACATAGAGCACCGGCAGAGATTCACCACTGAGGGATTTAAGAACGACATGTGAAAGCGTGCTTCCCGAACGATTCCGCACCTGATAGATAGGTTTTCCGAACCACGTCTGACCCGTGGCCGTAAGTACGAGATACTGTGTCAGTTCCGTCGCCTCATGGCCAATTGCCGCAGGCTGACCGTCCGCTTCTGCAGAAGAAGCTGACCACACTGGCCCCAAGGCAGCCAGCCCACAGGCAAGAACCACACCGCAGACGATATTCCACCAACGCTTTCGCTGTTGCAACGCGAGCTCATCCCCTAAGAGACACGATGACTGTCGTTCGCAGACGAAGGCCTCCCTGTTGTCTGACCGCCGTCGTAATAACGACGCAACGCGATATACATGGCAAGCGCTACCTTATCTTGATAGCTAGGCTGCTGCAACCAGTGTGCCTCATTCGGATTCGTAATAAACCCAATCTCCGCCAATACCGTCGGTCCGTCGATCCGCTTCAATAAATACAAGGTCCGATTCGACTGAATGCTGCGCTTTGTCGGAAGCAAAGTTTCCTGAAACGTCTGTTGCATAACCGTGGCCAACTGCTTGGCGTGTTCATTGTCCTTCAAATACAAAACCTGTGCCCCGTGCCAATCCGGCGAAGGAGCGGCATTACAGTGAATGGAGACGAACGCATCAATCTTCTGGCGCTTGGTCACCTCAAAACGCCCGCGCAAATCGCCTAAATGTCGCCGTCGATTTCGTTCGTCTTCATCGGAAGCTAAATCCGTGTCCGTCATTCTCGTCGTGACGACTGTGGCGCCCGCTTCTTGCAGGTACGACGTCAATCGATGCGCGACCGCAAGTGTAATCTCTTTCTCATGGACGCCGGCGACACCTCTCGCGCCCGAATCCTTCCCACCATGCCCCGCGTCAACCACAATCACCTTACCCACCAAACCAGGGCGCAGCGTCGTATCGCCCTCTGCCTCTTCATTCGTACGCGACGACCCAATCGTTGATGCGGCAGATGCCGAATTCGGATTCACCCACCCAATCGAACTGACCAACACGCACGCCAGGCTCATCCACACTGCGAAGCCGGATCGCCACTTGTGACCCCTCATTCTCTTTCGCTCCTTAGCTGAGAAGTGAATGATCACAGTGTGCGCAGTCGGTGAAAAATCATGAACGATGCGCGCAAATCACCTTACGCACGCAAAAAGGCAGCGCATCAATGCGCTGCCTTCCAAACCATAGAACCGCAAATTAACGCTTGGAGAACTGTGGTGCACGACGTGCAGCCTTCAAGCCGTACTTCTTCCGTTCCTTCATGCGTGCGTCACGCGTGAGCAGACCGGCCTTCTTCAAGGAACCGCGGAGCTCAGGGTCAACCTTCAGCAAAGCGCGGGCAATACCGTGACGAATTGCACCGGCTTGACCTGACATGCCGCCACCGTAGACATTGGCGTGTACATCGTACTGACCCAATGTCTCCGTCAACAGCAACGGTTGCTTAACAATCAACTTCAGAGTCTCAAGACCGAAGTAATCGTCCATCGTGCGCTTGTTGATATGAATGTTTCCATCGCCAGGAACTAAACGTACACGGGCGACAGACGTTTTGCGTCGCCCAGTGGCCATATACTGTAAACGAGCCAAGATTCTGTCCCTCCCTTATTCCTGATTGCCAGGTGTAAACGGCACAGGTTGTTGTGCTGCGTGTGGATGCTCAGGTCCTGCGTAGACCTTAAACTTCTTCAGTTGCGCACGGCCCAAAGAGTTGTGCGGCAACATACCACGAACAGCGTAATAAAGTACGCGCTCAGGATGCTTTGCCAGCATTTCTGCCGCAGTCGTCTCTTTCAATCCGCCTGGATATCCAGAGTGACGACGATACTTCTTGTCCTGCAATTTCTTACCGGTAAATTCTACTTTATCGGCGTTAATCACAATCACGAAATCTCCGGTGTCCACGTGTGGTGTGAACTCTGGTTTATGTTTACCACGCAAGATGGATGCGATATGAGTTGCAAGTCGACCTACACGCCAGCCTGCAGCATCAATCACGTACCACTTGCGTTCAACGCTGCCTGGCTTAGCCATATACGTCGTACGCATGTTAGGGTTCCCTCCGAATCGATGATTTGACCATTGACAGTAACGGGGAGTCAGCGGGTCAAATATACCTGCATAATTTTAATCCATGTGCCCTTATAGATCAAGTACTCGACCACCGTAAACGATTGGATATTCCACGTTCCACAGACACAAGCCGTGCGCAGGGGCTGTCCGACCCGCCGCCTCTCTGGACTTCGCGGCCAGGATATCTGGCAACCTTTCCGCCGACATGCCACCCAGGCCCACATCCACGAGCGTCCCTGTGATAATCCGCACCATATATTGCAGAAAACCACTGCCCGCACAGTAGAGATACAAGTCCTCACCAGACTCTTCGATGCGAAGCTCGTAGATGGTCCGAACCTTGTCCTCTTGAGGGGCGGCAGCCGCACAAAAACTCGTAAAATCGTGCTCGCCTACCAAGTGCGCTCCAGCGCGTCGCATCGCCGCGATGTCCAGCGCCTCTGGCACGTGCCATGAGAACCGGTACTTAAACACATCCGGGAGATTCCCTCGAAAAATATGGTACCGATACGTCTTACGAACAACCGAGAAGCGGGCATGAAATGTCGAGTCGACCTGAGATGCGGAGATGGGAATAATATCGTTTGGAAGCCGTCTGGATAACACGTGTACAATCCTATCCGCCGGTGGTCCATACGGCAAATCAAAGTGAACAACTTGAGCACGCGCATGAACACCCTTGTCCGTTCGGCCAGAACCATGAACCTCAATGAACGTACCCAGCAAATTAGATAACGTGTCCTCCAAGACACCTTGCACGGTCCGTAGACCCTTTTGACGAGCAAAGCCGTGGAAGTCCGCCCCGTCGTACGAGACGACAAGGCGAATGCGCCCTCCACGGCTTTCAACAGACTCGGTACTCATTGAACGAGTTCAATCTGTACCATCGGAGCCGCATCACCACGACGAGGTCCGATTTTCACAATGCGCGTATAACCGCCATTGCGTTCTTTATAGCGATCAGCGAGGACGCTGAACAGCTTTTGAATCGCATCCTGGTTCTGTTCATCACCGTTGTCGAGGTGCTCACGACGAACGTACGATGCCACCTGACGGCGTGCGTGCAAGTCGCCGCGCTTTGCCAACGTAATCATCTTGTCAGCAATTGAACGCAGTTCCTTTGCCTTCGCTTCGGTCGTTTGAATGCGCTCATACAATACGAGATCCGTAACCAAACTACGGAATAACGCTTTACGGTTCGAAGACGTACGGTTCAGTTTACGATAAGCCACGATATTCCCCTCCTTCGCAGGATTCAGCCACCGTCGTCAGTCGTCGTCTCGCAGGCCCAAACCAAGGCCTTCAAGCTTCTCGACGACTTCCTCCAGCGACTTGCGTCCCAGATTGCGAACTTTCATCATTTCCTCTTCAGAGCGTGAGCAAAGTTCAGCGACTGTATTGATACCCGCGCGCTTCAGACAATTGTAGGAACGCACCGACAAGTCGAGTTCCTCAATTGGCATATCCATCACGCGATCATTCTGCGTACTTTCCTTTTCGACCATCATATCGGTATCTTTACCGCGATCGGTCAGTCCTACGAAGAGCATCAAGTGATCCGTGAGAATCTTGGCCCCGACACTGACAGCCTCGTCCGGAGCGATACTGCCATCCGTCCAAACTTCGAGCGTCAGTTTGTCATAGTCCGTCACTTGACCTACACGTGTGTTTTCCACAGAGAAATTCACACGCGAGATAGGCGCGTACAATGAGTCGATTGGAATTAACCCAATTTCCTGTTCCTCCGGTTTGTTCCGATGCGCAGGCACATAACCGCGGCCACGGCCAGCGCGAAGTTCCATGTAAACCCTCGCGCCTTCCGTGAGCGTTGCGATGTGCAAATCCGGATTCATGATGTCTACATCCGAATCGGCTCGAATGTCAGCGGCCGTGATTGCTCCCGGATGATCCGCGTCGATGATAAGAACTTTCTCTTCGTCGGAGTGAATTTTGAGCGAGAGCCGTTTGAGATTGAGAATCACCTCAGTGACATCTTCAACAACGCCCGGAATCGTGGCGAATTCGTGAAGTACGCCCTCAATCTTTATCGACCGAACCGCTGCTCCAGGGATAGAAGACAGCAAAATTCGGCGCAAAGAGTTTCCGAACGTCGTACCATAACCACGCTCCAGAGGTTCACAGACGAACTTGCCGTAGTTCTCTGTCTGTTCTACAATCTCAATCCGCGGCTTCTCTATTTCAATCATTCATAATCCTCCTTGTCGACGCTCGGAACCTGCCGGTCCATCCGTGCCTATGCCGCAACCGGATTACCGCGAGTAGTGCTCGATAATCATTTGCTCTTCGACTGGCGTGTCGATTTCTTCGCGCGCAGGCTTGCGCAGAACCTTACCGCTGAGGTTTTCAGCGTCCAGCTCAAGCCACGCCGGAATCGTGCGGCTGCTCAACAGTTCGATGAGTTCCTTGACGCGACCTGCCTCACGGCTCTTCTCACGAACTGCAATGACATCTCCCTCACGAACGAGGTAGGACGGAATGTCGACGCGGCGGCCGTTCACACTAAAGTGACCGTGGCGCACCAACTGACGAGCTTCCTTGCGGGATGCAGCCATACCCAGTCGATAGACGACGTTGTCGAGACGGCTCTCGAGCAATTCCAATAGATTTTCACCAGTAACGCCACGACGGCGACTAGCTTCCTCATAATAACGTTCGAACTGACTTTCCAAAACTCCGTAGTAACGGCGAGCCTTTTGCTTTTCACGCAGCTGCTGGCCGTACTCCGAATTGCGTTTGCGACCTTGTCCATGCTGACCAGGTGCGTATGGCCGTTTGTCGATGGCACATTTTTCACTGAAGCAGCGGTCGCCCTTCAGATAGAGCTTAATGCCCTCGCGACGGCATAGACGGCACACTGGGCCTGTATATCTTGCCATTCTAGTGTTGACACCTCCAATTTCTTGTATACCCACGTTACATAAAACGAGTAAAACTCGTTCAAATTACTCAGTTAGCCCAAATCGATTATACGCGACGGCGTTTCGGTGGGCGGCAACCGTTGTGCGGAATCGGCGTCACATCGCGAATCCCACTCACTTCGAGACCAGCCGCTTGAAGCGCGCGAATTGCGGCCTCACGACCTGCCCCAGGTCCCTTGACAGCGACTTCGACAGACTTCATACCGTGCTCCATCGCTGTGCGCGCAGCCGTCTCTGCAGCCATCTGAGCTGCGTACGGCGTGCTCTTACGGGAACCTTTAAACCCAACGTTACCCGCGCTGGACCAAGAAATTACGGCACCAGTCGGGTCCGTGATACTCACGATAGTATTGTTAAATGTGGAACGGATGTGTGCCACACCTGCTTCGACGTTTTTACGATCACGACGGCGCGGACGAGCAGTCGCCCCACGACGTCCTGCTTTCACCTTTGGCAAACGTTACACCCCCTAATTACTTCTTCTTACCTGCGACAGTACGACGAGGACCTTTGCGCGTACGCGCATTCGTCTTCGTGCGTTGACCACGGACTGGCAAGCCACGACGGTGGCGAACGCCACGGAAGCTACCGATTTCCGTAAGCCGCTTAATGTTCATGGCGATTTCACGACGCAAGTCGCCTTCAACTTTGTGGTTCTTCTCGATCTCGTCGCGAAGACGCACAACTTCTTCTTCCGTCAGTTCGTTCACACGACGGTTAGGGTCAATTCCGGTCTCAGCCAAAATCTTGTTCGACATCGTGCGACCAATGCCATAGATATACGTCAAGCCGATCTCGACACGCTTATCGCGTGGCAAGTCGACGCCGGCAATACGAGCCATGCTGTCTGTCCACCTCCAGAATGTCATCAAATCTATAGAAACACGTTCACAGTCCCATGTAAAAGGGCATCACGCAACGCGACACACGCGCCGGAGCGACGCCCTTCGGGAATCAGCCGCGCTGTGAACGTGGTAGTAACGCGATGCGAAAACTCTTTTACTCAACCTTGGCGTTGCTTGTGTTTCGGGTTTTCACAGATGACCATCACGTTGCCCTTGCGACGAATCACTTTGCACTTCTCGCAAATCGGCTTGACAGAAGGCCTCACTTTCATCTAGAACCCTCCTCACTTGCGGTATCATACCGCATATTGAAGTGGAATACCAGTCTCTTATCACTTGTAACGGTAGGTAATCCTTCCACGACTTAAATCATACGGGGAAAGTTCCACCGTGACCCGGTCTCCAGGCAAGATTTTGATGTAGTGCATCCGGATTTTTCCGGAGACGTGCGCCAAAATCTTGTGTCCATTCTCAAGTTCAACACGGAACATTGCATTCGGCAACGGCTCAATGACCTTGCCTTCGACTTCAATCACATCGTCCTTAGCCACGAAACGCGCCTCCTTCTGCGCTTTCTTCTACTGCTACCAAGCGCTCTTCTAAAAACTTGCGGACCGCATATCGCAACTGTGCATTGTTCACGCGCCCATCCAAGCGAAGCTTCTCAGCCACGTCTTCGGCAACGTACGCGAGCTTGCGAACATGCGACACATTCTTCTTCTTCGGCTTATCTGCCCGACGCACGGACCCATCTGCTATCAGAAGAAACTTGTCTTCCACATGTCCGACGACCACTGCCACGAGACCTGCGTCTCTGCCCTGAATCACTTCGACCATGGTCCCTATGGCAGGCAACTCACGAGAATTCGTCAACGCAGGCTCACCCCTCAATAGCCCGTAGCACCTTCGACACGTCCTCGAACACCTTGTCGATAGGTTGTTCACCTTCGATTTGATGTAACAAGCCGCGGTTCCGGTAGTAGTCAATCAGAGGTGCAGTGTGCTGATACTGCTCAAGGCGTGTCTTCACCGCCTCAACTGTGTCGTCGGCACGCTGATAAAGCTCTCCGCCGCAGCGATCACAAATCCCTTCCTGCTTCGGCGGCTGGAACACCGTATGGTACGTCGCGCCGCAATTTTTGCAGATGCGACGGCCGGTGAGGCGGGACAAAAGCACATCCTCATTGACGTGGATGTATAACACCGCATCAATGGGGCGCTGCAATTCATCAAGCATCACGTCAAGTGCATTCGCCTGTTGCAACGTCCTCGGGAATCCATCCAACAAGAAGCCGCGCTGTGCATCCTCTTCCTTGAACCGATTACGCACCACCTCAATCGTGATTTCATCCGGCACGAGCCGTCCACTATCGAGATAAGACTTCAGCGTATTCCCCAGTTCCGTACCAGAGGCCACCGCGCGCCGGAACATGTCTCCGGTCGAAATGTGCGGGATGCCGAATGACGCCGTAATGCGTTCGGCTTGGGTGCCCTTCCCTGCACCGGGAAGGCCAACGAGTATCACTTGCACCTGAGATCCCCCTTAATTTCAAACTTCTTATCGAATGAACCCTTTGTACTGCCTTTGCAGGAGTTGACCTTCCATCTGCTGCATCGTCTGCAGTGCTACACCGACGATGATGATGAACGACGTACCCGTAATCGAGACCGACGAGGTCAATCCAATACTCTGCAGCAAGACGTACGGCAACACAGCGATAAGCCCCAGGAATACAGAACCAAATGTCGTGACGCGGTTGATGACCTTGACAATGTACAGTTCCGTATCGTATCCGGGACGCACGCCTGGGATAAAACCGGCATGCTTCTGCAATTGTTCCGCGAGTTGCTGCGGATTAATTTGCACATGCGTATAGAAGAACGAAAAGGCGATGATGAGCAGTACTTCCAGCACCATGTACCAGGTCGTATTCGGGCTCAGGTAGCGCAGGATAAATCCTGCCCACGCATGTGTTTGAAAGTAGGATGCTATCATGTATGGCAAAATCAGAAGCGACACGGCGAAGATAACTGGAATCACACCAGCCGCAATCACCTTAATTGGGATATACGACTGCTGACCGCTATACACGGTGCGGCCAACTACGCGCTTCGCATACTGGATGGGGATTTTTCGTTCTGCCTGTTGAATGCAGACAATGAGCACGAAGATGATGACAATCCCCGCAAGGAGGAGCAGCACCTTCAAAATGCTCAAGAACAGATGACCGGATTGCCCCATAAACCACTTTGTATAGACATCTTGACCGATGCTCGAAAAGCGGGCCAGAATACCGACAAAGATGATAATGGAAATGCCGTTCCCGACACCCTTCTCCGTAATCATCTCACCAAACCACATCAGCAGCGTATCACCTGTCGTCAACGCCAAGACGATGACGATATAGGACCACCAATTATCTGCACCAGGTAACAACAAGCCGCTCCGATGAAACATGAACGTGAATCCGACGGCTTGTAGCAGCCCAAGGCCCACCGTCAGGTATCTCGTGATTTGCGTTAATCTCTGTCGTCCTGACTCGCCTTCCTTTTGCCACTCCTCAAAGCGAGGAACGACACCGGACTGCAAGAGCTGGACGATAATCGACGCCGTGATGTACGGCGTCACGCTCATCGCAAATATGGAAAACCGGTAGAACGCACCACCAGAGAACATATTCAAGAGATTGAACAACTGGTTGGTGTCCTGCCCGGCGTTCAACGCACCGACGTTCATGCCGGGTACCGGAATGTACGAGCCAATCCGATACACGGCAATCACCATCAACGTAAACAAAATCCGATTGCGAAGATGTTTCAGTCGCCACAGGTTCAAAGTGGCCTGCCACACGTTAAATCACCTCAACGGTGCCGCCTGCTGCTTGAATTTTTTCCGTAGCAGCAGAGGAAAACGCGTGTGCCTTGACCGTCAATTGAACCTGCAACTCGCCCGTTCCGAGAACCTTCACGCCATCGAGAGGTTCTCGAATGACGCGTTGTTCCAACAACAACTCAGGCGTAACGACCGTCCCTGCTGGGAACTTCGCCAAGTCCTGCACATTCACTGTCGCGTACACCTTGGCAAAACGCTTGTTGTTGAACCCACGCTTTGGCAGACGACGGAACAACGGCGTCTGACCACCTTCGAAACCAATCCGTACACCGCCGCCAGAGCGAGCCCATTGGCCCTTGTGACCGCGAGTGGACGTCTTACCCATACCGGAACTAGAACCACGGCCAACTCGCTTTCTGGAGTGGCGGGATCCCGGATGAGCCTTCAGTTCGTGTAACTGCATCCTAAGACACCTCCTCTTCTAATCCTTACGCCTCTTGTTCTACAACTTCAACGAGATGCGAAATGCGGTTAATCATTCCGCGAATCACAGGTGTATCTGTGCGAACAACAGTCTGTTGCAACCGTGTCAAGCCGAGCGCCACCGCAGTCTTTCGTTGATTTTCCGGGCGGCCGACAGGGCTCTTTTTCAGCGTGATCGCCAATTTTTTAGCCATCTAGGCGGCCTCCTTAACCAAGAATTTCTTCGACGCTCTTGCCGCGCAGACGAGCAACCTCGTCCGCACGCTTGAGTTGTGCCAAAGCATCGAGGGTTGCGTGAACCATGTTAATCGGGTTCGCAGAACCCAAGGACTTGGTGACAATATCCTTGATGCCAGCGAGCTCGAGCACAGCACGTGCCGGGCCACCAGCGATTACACCGCTACCTTGCGGAGCCGGCTTGATAAGCACCCGACCTGCCCCGAAACGACCGAGGCTCTCGTGCGGAATGGTCGTCTTCTTCATTGGTACGTGAATCAAGTTCTTCTTTGCATCGTCGATCGCTTTGCGAATCGCGTCCGGAACTTCCTGAGCTTTTCCCATGCCCGCGCCCACGTAGCCGTTTTGGTCACCTACGACCACGAGTGCGGAGAAAGAGAAGCGACGGCCGCCCTTGACAACCTTCGCAACACGATTGACAGATACGACGCGTTCGGACAATTCGAGTTGATTTGGATCAATGCGCACGTGAACACCTTCCTCTCTTTATTAGAATTCGAGACCTGCTTCGCGAGCAGCGTCGGCTAAAGCCTGAATACGACCATGGTACAAGTAACCGCCGCGGTCAAACACGACAGACTTATATCCCTTTTCGATCGCGCGCTGTGCGACCACCGTACCGATTTTACGAGCGGCCTCTACGTTGCCACCGTTACCTTCAAAACCTTTTTCCGCTGTCGACGCACTCGTCAACGTGACACCGCTGACGTCGTCAATCAATTGCGCATAGATGTGCTTGTTTGAGCGAAACACATTCAGACGAGGGCGCACGGCGGTTCCGGATACACGTGAACGTACACGTACATGCCGGCGTTTACGCGCTACGTTGCGATTTGCCTTTGTGATCAAGCGTGTTCACTCCTTCCACGTCTCGTGAGATTACTTCTTACCAGTCTTACCAACCTTGCGGCGCACGTTCTCGCCTTCGTAGCGAATCCCTTTGCCTTTATACGGTTCGGGCGGACGAAGCTCGCGAACCTTGGCTGCATAAGAACCGACCAACTCTTTATCAATACCGCGAACGACCAATTTGGTCTGCGCTGGAACTTCTACATCGATGCCATCCACCACTGGCAGCTCAACAGGGTGCGAGAAGCCGAGTGACAAGGTCACCTTCGCCCCCGATTTCGCGGCGCGGTAACCGACGCCGACCAAATCCAGGTTCTTCGTGAACCCGTTGGTTACGCCTTCCACCATGTTCGCGACAACGCTGCGAGTCGTTCCGTGTAACGCCTTGTGCTTCTTATCGTCGCTTGGGCGCTCAACGCGGATTTCGGAATCCTCAACAATAACCTTCATGTCCGGATGCAACTCGCGTGCCAGCTCGCCTTTCGGCCCTTTCACGCGAATGTTCGATCCGTCCAGTTTTACTTCGACACCGGCGGGAACCGGAATCGGTTTACGTCCTGTGCGGGACATACAAACACCTCCAATCCTACGGGTTTACCAGATGTAGCAGAGCACTTCGCCGCCAATACCTTGTTGGCGTGCTTCGCGATCCGTCAAAATACCCTTGGACGTCGAAAGAATCGCAACGCCCAGGCCACCAAGGACACGCGGAATGTTGTCATGATTGACGTACACGCGCAGACCTGGCTTACTAATACGCTTCAAACCGGTGATCACGCGCTCCTGACCTTTTCCGTACTTCAGGAACAGACGAATCACACCCTGTTGATTGTCATCAACGAACTCCGTATCGCGCACATAGCCCTCGTTCTTGAGGATCTCCGCGATGGCACGCTTGATGTTCGATCCCGGAATTTCTACCTTCTCATGACGCACTTGATTCGCGTTGCGAATGCGCGTCAACATATCCGCAATCGGATCGGAAATAATCATAATTCATTGCCCTCCTTCCCGATAAACTTACCAACTAGCTTTTTTAACACCCGGCAGCTGACCTTTGTACGCCAGCTCGCGGAAGCAGATGCGGCAAATACCAAACTTACGAAGCACCGAATGCGGACGTCCGCAGACACGGCAGCGCGTATAGGCGCGCGTGCTGAACTTCGGACGGCGCTGTGCCTTCACGACCATCGATTTCTTGGCCACAGTTTCTACCTCCTATCAGATTAGGGTTATGACCGACGGAACGGCATGCCCATTTCCGTGAGCAACGCCCGTGCCTCTTCGTCCGTCGTTGCCGTCGTGACGACAACGACTTCCATGCCACGAACCTTATCAATCTGGTCATAGTCGATTTCAGGGAAAATCAATTGCTCACGAAGTCCGAGGGTGTAGTTCCCGCGGCCATCAAACGCGCGCTCAGACACACCGCGGAAGTCGCGGACGCGTGGCAACGCAACGTTCATCAACTTATCCAAGAAGTGATACATGCGCTCGCCGCGCAGGGTCACTTTCACACCAATCGGCATGTTCTCACGCAGACGGAAACCAGCGATGGATTTCTTCGCCCGTGTGACGACCGGCTTCTGACCGGCGATAAGCTGCAAGTCGCTGACTGCACTGTCAATCACTTTCGGGTTCTGCGTCGCCTCACCGAGGCCCATGTTAATAACGACTTTCTCGACTTTCGGCACCTGCATCACATTCTTGTAACCGAATTGATTCATCAGTGCCGGCACCACATCACTGCGATACATATCATACAAACGAGCCAATCGTGCAACCTCCCTTCACCTGGCTACTCAGTCCAAAGTTTCGCCAGACTTTTTCGCATACCGTACTTTCTTACCGTCTTCGAGAATCTTGAAACCGACGCGAGTTGGAGCACCCGTCTTCGGATCTGCAATCGCGACGTTCGAAACGTGAATCGGCGCTTCCTTCTCGACGATACCGCCATCCGGATTCGCAGCATTCGGTTTCGTGTGCCGTTTCACGACGTTGACACCTTCAACGATGACGCGTCCTTCACTTGGGAACACCTTCAAGATACGTCCCGTCTTTTGCTTATCCTTACCAGCGATGACGACGACCTTATCGCCAGCTTTCACACGCAACTTAGCCAAACTTGACACCTCCCGCATCAGCACAGTGCTATAGAAATTAAAGAACCTCTGGCGCCAGCGAGATGATCTTCATGAAGTCCCGGTCGCGCAACTCACGGGCAACGGGCCCAAAGATACGCGTACCACGTGGGCTCTTATCTTCACGGATAATCACCGCTGCGTTTTCGTCAAACCGAATGTGTGAACCGTCATTGCGGCGGTAGCCACGCTTGCTGCGAACAATAACCGCCTTGACAACGTCACCCTTCTTGACAACGCCGCCGGGTGTTGCACTCTTTACAGACGCGACAATGATGTCGCCAATGTTCGCCGTCTTCCGGTTCGATCCGCCAAGCACACGGAAACACATAATTTCCTTTGCTCCCGAGTTGTCAGCGACGACCAGACGCGTTTGTGGTTGAATCATTTGGCATCCTCCCTTCGCTTAAGCAATCGTCAGATGATAACTGCCTTCTCGATGATTTCGACCAAACGCCAGCGCTTGTCTTTGCTCAGCGGGCGGGTCTCCATGATGCGCACGGTATCGCCAATCTTGGCTTCGTTGTTCTCATCATGCGCCTTGAACTTTTTCGTACGACGAATCGTCTTGCTGTACAAACGGTGTTTCACGTTCTCTTCAACAGCGACAACGATAGTCTTGTTCATCTTATCGCTGACGACTTTCCCGATGCGTTCCTTACGTTCGTTGCGTTCCACGATGAACGGCCTCCTTTCTTGCGTGCATCAAATGCTTCAAACAATACCGAGTTCGCGCTGACGCAAGACGGTCTTGGCACGCGCGATGTCTTTCCGTACTTGACGGATGCGCATTGGATTCTCCAATTGCCCGGTCGCGAGCTGGAAGCGAAGATTGAACAACTCATCCTTCAACTGGTCAATCCGACTCTCCAACTCTTCACTGCTCAAACCGCGGAGTTCAGTTGCCTTCATTTGCGTCACCACCCACTTCATCGCGAACAATGAACTTCGTTTTAATCGGCAGTTTGTTCGCTGCCAAACGCATTGCCTCACGAGCGATTTCCTCACTGACCCCGGCGATTTCGAACATCACCCGGCCAGGTTTAACGACTGCGACCCACTTCTCCGGCGAACCTTTACCACTACCCATACGTGTTTCAGCAGGCTTCTGGGTGACTGGCTTGCTCGGGAAGATTTTAATCCAAACCTTACCGCCACGACGCATATAACGAGTCATTGCGATACGAGCCGCCTCGATCTGACGGTTGGTAATCCACGCTGGTTCCAGCGCTTGCAAACCGTACTGACCGAACGCGATTTCGTTGCCGCCTTTGGATTGACCCTTCATCCGTCCGCGGAACTCTTTTCTGTGCTTAACGCGTTTCGGCATCAACATGGGTTACTTACCTCCTTCGACAGCGTCCTGCGGTTGCTCCGAAGCAGCCTTCGTGCGCTGCGGGAGGACTTCACCGCGGTAAATCCATACCTTCACACCAATACGACCGTAGGTGGTGTGTGCTTCAGAAAGTGCGTAGTCGATATCAGCGCGCAGCGTGTGCAATGGAACCGTACCTTCCGAATAACCTTCGGTCCGCGCGATTTCCGCACCGCCCAAACGGCCAGACACCTGTACGCGAATACCCTTTGCACCAGCGCGCATCGAACGTTGAATCGCTTGTTTCAGCGCACGGCGGAAGGACACGCGACGTTCCAGCTGTTGTGCGATGTTTTCGCCAACCAACTTCGCCGAGAGATCCGGCGTTTTAATTTCCGAGATGGAAATGTGAACTCGCTTGCCAGTCAAATTGTTGAGGCTGTTGCGAAGCGCGTCGACTTCCGAACCGCCCTTACCGATAACCATACCAGGCTTCGCTGTGTGCACCGTAACATTAATACGGTTTGCAGCGCGTTCGATGTCGATGGATGCCACTGCGGCGTCCTTCAGACGGCGTGCAACGTAGTTGCGGATCTTCAGATCTTCGTGCAGAAGATCTTGGTAATCCTTTTTATTTGCAAACCATTTCGCTTCCCAATCGCGAATGATACCGATTCGTAGACCAACAGGGTTAACCTTTTGACCCATTCCGCATTATCCCTCCTTTTTTTCCGCGACGACGACTGTGACGTGGCTGGTACGTTTGAAAATACTGAACGCACGGCCTTGTGCACGGGGGTGGAACCGTTTCAGGGTAGGACCCTCGTCCACAAAAATCTCCTTCACGTACAGACGATCCGCATTCATATTGTGGTTATTTTCCGCATTCGCGATGGCCGACTTCAAGACCTTCTCCACTACCGGAGAACCGGCACGCGGCGTGAACTTCAGAATCGCCAAAGCTTCCCGTGTGTCCTTGCCACGGATGAGATCGACCACAAGGCGCATTTTACGAGGCGCAATGCGAATGTACTTCGCAACTGCGCGGGTTTGCGTGGCTTCCATGCATCAAACCTCCTTACCTGTTAAAGTCCGAGTTAACGGGAACGAGATGACTTCTCGTCACCTGCGTGACCCTTAAACGTACGAGTCGGCACAAATTCTCCGAGCTTGTGTCCGACCATGTCCTCGCTCACGTAGACCGGAACATGTTTGCGGCCGTCGTGCACTGCGAATGTGTGCCCGACGAACTGCGGGAAGATGGTAGAACGGCGAGACCAGGTCTTAATAACCTTCTTCTCTCCAGCCGCATTCTGCGCTTCAACCTTCTTCATCAGATGTTCATCACAAAACGGACCCTTCTTTAAGCTACGAGCCAATGTCGTGCGCCTCCCTTCCTAACCGTATCTATGCGATTACTTCGTGCGACGACGAACAATATACTTGTCTGTTGGGTGGTTCTTCTTACGCGTCTTTTTACCCAAGGTCGGCTTGCCCCAAGGCGACATCGGAGACTTACGTCCGATTGGTGCACGACCTTCACCACCACCATGTGGGTGATCGACCGGGTTCATGACCGAACCACGAACCGTCGGACGACGACGCATCCAGCGGCTACGACCCGCTTTACCAATGTTGATGTTCTCGTGGTCGAGATTACCGACCTGACCGATGGTTGCGCGGCATTCCACGCGAACGCGGCGAACTTCACCAGAGGACAGACGAAGCGTCGCATAAACACCTTCACGAGCCATCAACTGTGCCGAAGCGCCAGCTGCACGTGCGAGCTGACCACCCTTGCCAGGTTTCAACTCGATGTTATGGACGACAGAACCCACTGGAATATTCGCTAGCGGCAACGCGTTACCTACGCGAATATCGACATCTGTACCAGAATAGAGCACATCGCCGACTTTCAAACCGTGTGGCGCCAAAATGTAGCGCTTTTCGCCATCCACATAGTGCAACAGCGCAATACGTGCGGAACGGTTTGGATCATACTCGATGGTCGCGACCTTAGCCGGGATACCATCCTTGTTGCGCTTAAAGTCAATAATCCGGTATTGACGCTTGTGTCCACCACCGTGGTGGCGAACTGTGATTTTACCCTGGTGGTTGCGGCCCGCACGGTTCTTCAGCGGCGCAAGCAGGGACTTTTCAGGCGTGTCTGTCGTAATCTCATCAAACGCCGAGACAGACATGAAGCGGCGGCCCGGCGATGTCGGGCGATACTTCTTCACAGCCACACTGACAACCTCCCTTGTTCACTAAATCCGTTCTGCGTCACTTACGCTTCGCCGAAGAAATCAATTGGCTTCGAGTCCGCAGCAAGTTTCACAATTGCCTTTTTCCGATCAGAGGTGCGTCCGACATAGCGTCCAACGCGCTTCTGCTTTCCGACCTGGTTCATCGTGTGAACTTGTTCCACTTTGACGTCGAACAGCTTCTCGATGGCCTTGCGGATTTCAACCTTATTCGCACGAGGATCAACCTCGAAGACGTACTTGTTCTCTTCCATCAATTCGCTGGAACGCTCTGTAATCACAGGGCGTTTAATGAGGTCGCGCGCATCCATTAGGCGAACACCTCCTCAACCTTCGCCACTGCATCCTTCGTCAACACGAGGTGCTCATAGCGGAGAAGCTCGTAAACGTTGATACCGTTCGCCTCCATGTACTTGACACCCTCAATGTTGCGGGTGGACAGATACGGAGCGCGTTTCTTCTCACTGTCGACAATCAAAGCCTTTTTCAGGTTCAGCTTGTCGAGGACAGCAGCCATTTCCTTCGTCTTCGGCTGTTCGATGTTCAAACCATCGAGAACGATGATTTTCCCTTCGGCCACCTTCGAGGACAATGCGCTGTACAGTGCCAGACGACGAACTTTCTTTGGAACGGAGAATGCGTAGGAACGTGGCGTTGGTCCAAAGACGACACCGCCGCCCTTCCATTGCGGAGAACGCGTGCTACCTTGACGAGCACGACCCGTGCCCTTCTGGCGCCAAGGTTTGCGTCCACCACCAGCAACCTCAGAACGATTCTTTACTTTGTGCGTACCCGAACGACGTGCCGCAAGGTATTGCAACACGACCTGGTGCATCAAATCAGAGCGGATAGGCGCGCCAAACACGCGATCATTCAATTCGATCTCGGAAACCTGCTCACCCGCTGTGTTATAAACTGCAACCGTCGGCATCACTTCTGCCTCCTTTCAAACAACATTAGTCGTTAGCTTTGATTGCTGAACGGACTGTGACATACGAGTTCTTCGGACCCGGCACAGAACCCTTAATCAGCAAAATGTTTTTGTCCGCATCGACGCGAACAACTTCGAGGTTTTGAACCGTAACGCGCTCTCCACCCATGCGTCCAGCCATCGTTTGGCCTTTGAACGTACGGTTCGGCGCGATCGCGCCGAGCGAGCCAACCCCACGGTGATATTTCGAGCCGTGCGCCATTGGGCCGCGGTGTTGGTTATGCCGCTTGATAGGACCTGCGTAACCTTTACCCTTCGACACACCGATGACATCCACAACTTCACCAGCAGCGAACACGTCCGCCTTCAACTGCTGACCCACTTCGTATGCCGACAAATCGACACCGCGAAATTCGCGCACAAACCGTTTCGGAGCTGTGCCAGCCTTTGCAGCATGACCTTTTTCCGCCTTTGTCGCGCGGTTCGCCTTTTGGTCCGCAAAACCAACCTGAATCGCTTCGTACCCATCAACCGCTTGTTCACGTTTTTGGAGCACGACGCACGGACCAGCCTCAATCACAGTCACCGGTACTACCTGACCTTCCTCCGTGAAGACCTGAGTCATACCGAGTTTACGACCGAGAATCCCTTTCATGTGTGCACCTCCCTAGGACCGTGTGTGCAACGGCACCACGTGTTTCATTCCAGAGCTTATAGCTTAATTTCGATGTCAACACCCGACGGCAAGTCCAAACGCATCAGCGAATCGACCGTTTGCGGCGTCGGATTGTTAATGTCAATCAAACGCTTATGCGTACGCATCTCAAACTGCTCGCGAGAATCCTTATATTTGTGCGGCGCGCGAAGAATAGTGAACACTTCGCGTTCTGTCGGAAGCGGAATCGGACCTGAAACCTTAGCACCGGACCGTTTCGCCGTATCCACGATACGTTCAGCCGACTGATCAAGAATTTGATGATCATACGCCTTAAGTCGAATGCGAATCTTTTGCTTAGCCATATGTTTTCCCTCCTTTATCGCCCATTTCAGTTGGACATACTCCGCGGAAATTCCCCCATCGGTATCCCATATGGCTCTGGACACATAAGCAACCTTCCGCCTCATCGCAAGAAAAGACCAACATGCGGTATTATACTAGACCAATGACCATTTGACAAGAAGAGCTGCAAAAAAAATCCGAGACAGGTTTCCCCGTCCCGGATTTCCTGATATCAGGTGTTGTAAACGAAATTACTTGATAATCGAAGAAACAACGCCCGCGCCGACCGTACGGCCACCTTCGCGGATGGAGAAACGGGTACCTTCCTCAACCGCGATAGGCGCGATGAGTTCAACCGTCATAGCGACGTTGTCGCCAGGCATTACCATTTCGGTACCTTCTGGCAAGGTAACCACACCTGTTACGTCCGTCGTACGGAAGTAGAACTGCGGACGATAGCCATTAAAGAACGGCGTGTGGCGTCCGCCTTCTTCCTTCGTCAAAACGTAAACCTCAGCAGCGAACTGCGTGTGTGGGTTGATGCTGCCTGGTTTACATACAACCTGGCCGCGCTCGATGTCCTTGCGCTCAACACCGCGCAACAGAGCACCGATGTTGTCACCAGCTTCAGCGAAGTCGAGAAGCTTGCGGAACATCTCGATACCCGTTGCAACCGTCTTGCGGCTTTCTTCGTGCAAGCCGACGATTTCAACTTCGTCGCCAACCTTCAACTGACCGCGTTCCACACGACCGGTAGCAACCGTACCACGACCGGTAATCGTGAACACGTCCTCGACAGGCATCAAGAAAGGCTTGCTCGTGTCGCGTTCTGGCGTTGGGATGTAGTTGTCAACTGCATCCATCAGCTCTTCGATCTTCGCAACATAAGCCGGGTCACCCTCGAGCGCCTTCAAAGCGGAGCCGCGGATAACCGGAATGTCGTCGCCAGGGAATTCGTACTCGTTCAGAAGTTCGCGAACTTCCATTTCGACGAGTTCCAACAGCTCTTCGTCGTCAACCATGTCGCACTTGTTCAAGAAGACAACCAGGTATGGCACGCCTACCTGACGGGACAGGAGGATGTGCTCACGCGTTTGTGGCATCGGGCCATCAGCTGCAGATACGACGAGGATACCGCCGTCCATTTGCGCTGCACCGGTGATCATGTTCTTGACATAGTCGGCGTGTCCTGGGCAGTCCACGTGAGCATAGTGACGCTTTTCCGTCTCGTATTCAACGTGAGCGGTGTTAATTGTAATACCGCGTTCGCGTTCCTCAGGCGCCTTGTCGATTTCGTCGTACTTTTGAGCCTGAGCCCTACCCTTGGAAGCTTGTACGCTCGTGATAGCAGCTGTCAACGTGGTTTTACCATGGTCGACGTGCCCGATGGTACCGATGTTAACGTGCGGTTTGCTGCGGTCAAATTTTGCCTTTGCCACAAAACTTCACTCCTTATTCGCCTTTACTCTTCTTAATAATTGCTTCAGCTACACTCTTTGGCACTTCTTCATACGCTGCGAGTTCCATCGCGAACGTACCGCGACCTTGCGTACGAGAACGCAGAGATGTGGTATAACCAAACATCTCGGACAGCGGAACGAAACCGCGAACGATGCTTGCGTTGTTGCGCGAATCCATGCCTTCTACGCGACCGCGGCGCGAGTTGATATCACCGAGGATGTCACCCATGTACTCCTCAGGAACGGTCACTTCGACCTTCATGACTGGCTCCAGAAGGACTGGAGAAGCCTTTTGCGCGCCTGCTTTAAGTGCCATCGAACCAGCAATCTTAAACGCCATTTCTGACGAGTCGACGTCGTGATAGGAACCATCATACAGAGTAGCCTTCACATCGACCAATGGATATCCGGCAAGAACGCCATTTCGCATTGCCTCGTGAATGCCCTCTTCGACTGCCGGGATGTATTCCTTCGGAATCGCACCACCGACAACCTTGTTTTCAAAGACAAATCCTTGTCCGCGTTCCAGCGGCTCGAAAATGACTTTGACGTGACCATACTGACCGCGACCACCGGATTGGCGAACAAACTTGCCTTCCTGGTCAACGCGTTGCGTAATCGTCTCACGGTAGGCAACCTGCGGCATACCTACGTTACAGTCGACTTTAAACTCGCGTTGCATGCGGTCGACGATAACCTCAAGGTGCAATTCACCCATACCTTGAATAATCGTCTGGCCAGTTTCCTGGTCTGTATAGGTCTTGAAGGTCGGATCCTCTTCCGCCAGCTTCGAAAGGGCGATGCCCATCTTATCCTGGTCGGCCTTCGTCTTCGGCTCAATCGAGACGGAGATAACGGGATCTGGGAACTCCATCGACTCAAGCAGCACAACGCTCTTCTCATCGCAGAGCGTGTCGCCTGTCGTCGTGTCCTTCAAACCAACTGCAGCGGCAATGTCACCGGAATAGACCTGCGAGATCTCCTCGCGGTGGTTGGCATGCATCTGCAGAATGCGCCCAATGCGTTCGCGCTTGCCCTTTGTCGAGTTGAGCACGTAAGATCCGCTCTCCAAGATACCGGAGTACACGCGGAAGAACGCCAACTTACCGACAAACGGGTCCGTCATAATTTTGAAGGCCAAAGCGGAGAACGGCTCATCGTCAGACGAGTGACGTTCAATTTCTTCGCCTTCCGGCGTGACGCCCTTAATGGCCGGCACGTCCGTCGGTGCTGGAAGATAATCGACGACAGCGTCGAGCATCAACTGCACACCTTTATTGCGATACGAGGAACCACACAGAACCGGGAACAGTTGAACGTTGACTGTACCCTTACGAAGTGCTGCTTTGATTTCCGGAATGGTGATTTCTTCACCCTCCAGATACTTCATCATCAGCTCTTCGTCGACCTCTGCCACAGCTTCGATCAATTCCGTGCGCTTCTCTTCAGCCAACGCTCTCATGTCAGCCGGAATTTCGGTATCCTCAGACTGCCTTCCAAGGTCATCCGTATAAATGATGGCCTTCATCTCGACCAAGTCGATAATGCCGCGGAATTCGTCTTCGGCACCAATTGGTAATTGAATCGCAACGGCCTTTGCGCCAAGTCGAGTTTTCATCTGCTCGACACAGGACAGGAAGTCTGCGCCGATGATGTCCATCTTGTTGACGTAGGCAATGCGAGGTACGTGATACTTGTCCGCTTGACGCCACACCGTCTCCGATTGCGGCTCTACGCCACCCTTGGCATCAAACACCGCGCAAGCACCATCGAGCACGCGCAGGGAACGCTCGACTTCAACGGTGAAGTCGACGTGACCCGGCGTGTCGATAATGTTGATGCGATGATTTTTCCACTGGGCAGTCGTAGCAGCGGACGTGATGGTGATACCACGCTCCTGTTCCTGGACCATCCAGTCCATGGTCGCCGCACCTTCGTGGACTTCCCCAATCTTGTGCACACGGCCGGTGTAGAACAGAATGCGCTCGGTGGTCGTCGTCTTACCGGCATCAATGTGAGCAATGATACCGATGTTGCGCGTACGCTCGAGCGGGAATTCGCGTGCCATCTCGCCGCCTCCTTCCAGATTAAAAATTCATCCTACCAGCGGTAGTGAGCAAACGCCTTGTTTGCCTCAGCCATACGGTGCGTGTCTTCGCGTTTGCGAACAGCGCCACCTGTGTTATTCGCTGCGTCAAGCAACTCGTTCGCCAACTTTTCCTCCATCGTCTTCTCACCACGAAGACGAGCGTAGTTGACCAACCAGCGCAGACCCAACGTTACCCGGCGGTCATTGCGCACTTCAACAGGCACTTGGTAGTTCGATCCGCCAACGCGGCGAGCCTTCACTTCCAACACCGGCATAATGTTGCGCATTGCCGTTTCAAACACTTCCATCGGGTCCTTGCCAGAGCGCTCGCGAATCAAATCAAACGCACCATAGACAATGCGCTGAGAAACACCCTTCTTCCCGTCCAACATCACCTTGTTGATCAGACGGCTAACAAGTTTGTTCCCGTAGATTGGATCCGGCAGAACATCACGTTTTGGAACAGGTCCTTTACGCGGCACGGAACACCCTCCTTCCCATTTTCGATATGATTATCAACCATCCAGAGACGGTTACTTCGCTTTCGGACGCTTTGCGCCATACTTGGAACGACCTTGCATACGGTCCTTCACACCAGCGGTATCAAGCGCACCGCGAACGATGTGATAACGGACACCCGGAAGGTCCTTTACACGACCACCGCGAACAAGCACCACGGAGTGCTCTTGCAAGTTGTGGCCAATTCCAGGAATGTACGCGGTCACTTCGATTGTATTTGTCAAACGGACACGGGCGTATTTCCGAAGAGCCGAGTTCGGCTTTTTCGGGGTCATGGTACCCACACGAGTACACACACCACGCTTTTGTGGGGACGGCAGATCCGTCAAAGATTTGATGTGACTGTTGTACCCCTTTTGCAGCGCCGGTGCCGTAGATTTTTTCAATACATCCTTGCGACCCTTGCGAACTAATTGGTTAATCGTCGGCATAACTGCACCTCCTCTCGTCGTCAATCCAGACCTGTTCGACAGGTCACCACCAAGCCCACAGAGCCTGGTGATTCATCAATGAGCAAACAAAATCCCAAAGACAACATACCAAACTAAGCTAGCATCATTCAGAGATGATGCTTGCCGTAGCCGCACCAACCTCAATGCCACACGCTTTGCCGAGTGTGCGCATCGAATCGACCCACTCAATGGGAACGCGTTGCCGTTCCGCCAATTGAACAACCGGGTCGACGACACGAGCCTCCGCATCACGCGCTACGTACAGCCGCACGATTTGCTCGGCGGACTGTTTGAGGACCTTCAACGTCTGGTTTGTGCCTATGGTCTTCTTCCTCGCTTGGCGTATGTCGTCTAGTGACACCGCACGAGCCTCCCCCAATGGAAAACACCGCGCTGACGCACACTACGGAATTCTATCACCGAGGTTTCTGGGCTGTCAACTCAAAGTATGCAGATGACAGCCCAAATTCCATGGTAGTTTATTCAACCGTCTGTGCAGACTCAGCCTCCAACGTCACGTCGTCCTGCTCCGCATTCGCAGAGCTCTCATCCACGGCCGCCTGTTCCTCGCCCATACCAATCTGACGATAACGAGACATGCCCGTGCCGGCTGGAATGAGCTTACCAATAATCACATTCTCCTTGAGACCGAGCAGTCTATCAACCTTGCCCTTGATAGCCGCCTCTGTCAAGACACGAGTGGTCTCTTGGAAGGATGCAGCGGACAAGAAGGAGTCCGTCTCCAGCGATGCCTTCGTAATACCCAACAGAGCTGGACGCGCCACGGCCGGTTCCCGACCCGACAGAAGCGCCACTTTGTTCGCCGCTTCGTAGTCGAAGAGATCGACATACGTACCCGGCAGAAGATCCGTGTCACCTGCATCGAGAATCCGAACCTTGCGCAACATTTGACGCACCATCACTTCGACGTGCTTGTCATTGATATCCACACCCTGCAGGCGGTATACCCGCTGTACTTCACGCAGCAGGTAGTTTTGAACGCCTTGAAGCCCCTTGACGCGCAGCATCTCTTTCGGGTCCACGGAGCCTTCCGTCAACTCTTCGCCCGCTTCCAGGCTTTGACCGACGGTCACACGGATGCGAGAACCGTACGGAATCTGATAGATCTTCGTCTCGCTCTCGCCTTGCAGTTCGATTTCGCGTTTGTCCTTGCCTTCCCGAATGTCGGTGATCACGCCTTCAAACTCGGAAATGACAGCCTGACCTTTCGGGTTCCGCGCCTCAAACAACTCCTGAATACGCGGGAGACCTTGGGTGATGTCATCACCTGCGACACCGCCCGTGTGGAACGTGCGCATCGTCAACTGCGTACCTGGTTCACCGATGGACTGAGCCGCGATGATGCCGACCGCCTCACCGATTTCCACCATCTTACCCGTTGCGAGGTTGCGGCCATAACACTGGATACATACCCCATGGCGAGTACGGCAGGTGAGAACGGAGCGGATATAAACTTCTTTAATGCCCGCCTTGACAATCTTGTCGGTCGCCTCTTCGTCAATCAGTTGGTTCTTCGCGACAATCAACTCACCCGTCTCCGGATGGTAAATGTCCTGGAACGCAACTCGACCTTCGAGACGGTCGCCAATTTCCTCAATGACTTCGCGCCCATCGCGGATCTCCGCCACGCGCAAGCCCTTATCGGTGCCACAATCAAATTCGCGAACGATTGTATCCTGTGCAACGTCGACCAAGCGGCGTGTCAGATAACCCGAGTCAGCCGTCCGCAGCGCGGTATCGGCCAAACCTTTCCGCGCACCGTGCGTCGAGATGAAGTACTCCAACACCGACAGGCCTTCGCGGAAGTTCGACTTAATCGCCAACTGGATAATCTCACCCGACGGATTCGCCATCAACCCGCGCATACCCGCCAACTGTGTAATCTGCGAGTTACTACCACGAGCACCGGAAGTCGCCATCATGTAAATCGGGTTGAACTCATCCATGCTCTCCATCAAAGTTGTCGAGATGGACTCCTTCGCCTCTGACCAAATTTGGCTAAACGTGATGTACTGCTCTTCCTCGGTGATGAGACCGCGGCGATACTGTTGCTTCAGCTTGTGCTCTTTGGCCTCTGCATCTTCAATAATCCGATGCTTCTCTTCCGGCACGACAATGTCGCTCACGGCAATCGTAATACCGGCGCGCGTCGAATAATTGAAGCCGAGCCGCTTAATCTTATCCAAAATTTCCGCGGTCATCGTCGTACCATAACGGCGGAAACACTCACCCAGAATATTTCCAAGGTCCTTCTTGACCACCGGTTTTGGAATCGGTCGGTTCTGCAGTGCCTCTGCAGGGTTCACACCCTTGGCAAAGATAAACGTCTCATCCGGCGCCCCGGACAACAGATTCTGCTTGGATGCAGAATTCAGGTACGGGAAATCAGCCGGGAAAATGCTGTTGAAAATCAATTTACCAGGCGTCGTGATCAGCAGTGCGTTCTGCTGCGCCTCTGTCAGGTTCGTCTTTCCGAGCACCTTCGCAGGCACAATAATCCGCGATTGCAAGGAAACGTGCCCATTGTAACGGGCATATTCCACCTCGGCCATCGACGAGAAAATCCGACCCTCTCCAGGTGCGCCCTCGCGCTCAATGGTGAGGTAGTACGGTCCGAGAACCATGTCCTGCGTCGGCGTGACGACCGGCTTGCCGTCCTTCGGGTTCAAGATGTTGTGCGCAGCGAGCATCAGCAAGCGCGCTTCTGCTTGCGCCTCAGCCGACAGCGGAACGTGCACAGCCATCTGATCGCCGTCGAAGTCGGCGTTGTAAGCCGTACAAACGAGCGGGTGCAATTTAATTGCGCGCCCCTCGACCAACGTCGGTTCGAACGCCTGAATGCCCAAGCGGTGCAATGTCGGTGCACGGTTGAGCAACACTGGGTGCTGCTTGATGACGTCCTCGACGACATCCCACACTTCAGGCGACACGCGCTCCACTTTGCGCTTCGCGCTCTTGATGTTGTGCGCCAAACCACGGGAGACGAGTTCCTTCATGACAAATGGCTTGAACAGCTCCAGCGCCATCTCCTTAGGAAGCCCGCACTGATACATCCGCAGTTCCGGACCGACGACGATAACGGAACGGCCAGAGTAGTCCACGCGCTTACCCAACAGGTTTTGACGGAATCGGCCTTGTTTACCCTTGAGCATGTGCGACAAGCTCTTGAGCGGACGGTTGCCAGGTCCCGTGACCGGGCGGCCGCGACGACCATTGTCAATCAACGCGTCGACCGCTTCTTGGAGCATGCGCTTCTCGTTCTGGACGATGATGTCCGGTGCCCCTAGGTCCAGCAATCGCTTCAAACGATTGTTCCGGTTGATAACGCGACGGTACAAATCGTTCAAGTCGGATGTCGCGAAACGTCCACCGTCCAATTGCACCATCGGGCGCAGATCAGGCGGAATAACCGGAAGCGCCTCGAGAATCATCCAACTCGGCTTGTTGCCGGAGGCGCGGAACGCCTCAACGACCTCCAGCCGTTTAATCGCCCGATTCCGGCGCTGCCCTTGCGCGGAGCGAAGCTCCTCGCGCAGGAAGTCGACCTCGCGGTCGAGATCGATCTCGTTCAGCAACGTGCGGATAGCCTCCGCACCCATGCCCGCTTGGAATGCGTAACCGTATTTCTCGCGATAGGAGCGGTACTCTTTCTCGCTGAGCAACTGTTTCTTTTCCAGCGGGGTATCACCCGGGTCCGTCACGACATACGAAGCAAAATAGATGACCTCTTCGAGGGCCCTCGGCGACATATCGAGGACCAAGCCCATGCGGCTTGGAATCCCCTTGAAGTACCAAATATGCGAAACCGGTGCAGCCAACTCGATGTGTCCCATCCGTTCGCGGCGAACCTTTGCACGCGTGACTTCGACGCCACAACGATCACACACAACGCCTTTGTAGCGGATGCGCTTGTACTTCCCGCAGTGACATTCCCAATCGCGGGTCGGTCCAAAAATTTTCTCGCAAAACAGCCCTTCTTTTTCAGGCCGTAGGGTACGGTAATTGATGGTCTCCGGCTTCTTCACTTCACCGTGTGACCAAGAACGAATCTTCTCAGGTGATGCCAGCCCGATTTTCATGAACTCGAAATTGTTCACGTCTAGCAAATCGTGCACCCTCCAATCCTAGCGTGGTGTGGGTTATCAGTCGCCGACTTCGTTGTATTCGAGATTCAAGTTGAGCTTCTCCGAACCATCGTCCTCGTCGTCGATTTCCTTCATCTCAATCTCTTGCTCGTCTCCAGAGAGGATCTTCACATCCATACCGAGACTTTGCAGCTCTTTGATGAGGACCTTGAACGACTCGGGCACACCCGGTTCAGGTACATTTTCGCCCTTCACGATAGCTTCGTACGTCTTGACACGGCCCACCACATCGTCAGATTTGACGGTGAGGATCTCTTGCAGAGTATAGGCCGCACCATACGCCTCGAGCGCCCAAACCTCCATCTCACCAAAACGCTGGCCACCGAACTGCGCCTTACCACCCAACGGCTGTTGCGTAACCAAGGAGTACGGTCCAGTCGACCGAGCGTGAATCTTGTCATCGACCAAGTGGTGCAGTTTCAGCATGTAGACATAGCCAACGGTGACTCGGTTCTCGAACGGTTCACCACTGCGTCCGTCATACAACACCTGTTTGCCGTCTGCAGGTAGCCCCGCCTCCGCCAACGTGTTGAAGACGTCCTCAGGGTGCGCGCCGTCGAAGACAGGCGTCGCCATCTTCACGCCAAGAACTTTCGCCGCCATTCCCAAGTGCGTTTCCAAGACCTGCCCAATGTTCATACGGGATGGCACGCCCAATGGGTTCAAGACGATTTGGACTGGCGTCCCATCTTCCAAGAACGGCATGTCTTCTTCAGGCAAGATACGGGCCACGACACCCTTGTTTCCGTGGCGGCCAGCCATCTTGTCACCTTCAGAAATCTTCCGCTTCTGGGCGATGTAAACGCGAACCAACTGATTTACACCAGCAGGCAATTCGTCGCCATTTTCTCGGGTGAAGACCTTCACGTCGACGACAATCCCGGCGCCGCCATGTGGTACGCGTAGAGACGTGTCGCGAACTTCACGCGCCTTCTCACCAAAGATGGCGTGCAACAAACGTTCCTCCGCCGTCAGTTCGGTAACGCCCTTTGGCGTAACCTTGCCGACCAGGATGTCACCTGTGCGGATTTCGGCACCAATTCGAATGATGCCGCGTTCGTCCAGATTCTTGAGCGCATCCTCACCGACATTCGGGATATCTCGCGTGATTTCTTCAGGCCCCAACTTCGTGTCGCGCGCTTCGAGTTCGTACTCCTCGATGTGAATCGACGTATATACGTCTTCCTTCACCATCTTCTCCGAGAGAAGAATCGCGTCCTCGTAGTTGTAGCCTTCCCACGTCATAAACGCGACCAAGACGTTGCGACCAAGCGCGAGCTCACCGTTCTGCGTAGCAGGTCCGTCCGCCAAAATGTCGCCCACTTTGACGCGTTGCCCCTCGCGGACAATCGGCCGTTGGTTTACACACGTATTTTGGTTCGAACGCGTAAACTTCGTCAGGCGGTACTTCGCAACGTCACCGCGAACAAGTCGGCCGTCCACTTCGGTCTCTTGACGCACCCAGACCTCTTTGGCCGTGACGCGTTCGACGATACCATTGTGGCGAGATACCACACAGACGCCGGAATCCTTCGCCGCCTGGTGCTCAATTCCCGTACCGACATACGGCGAATCGGTGACGAGCAACGGAACAGCTTGGCGTTGCATGTTCGCACCCATCAAAGCGCGGTTCGCGTCGTCGTTTTCCAAGAACGGAATCAACGCAGTCGCGACAGACACGACCTGTTTCGGAGAGACGTCCATATAGTCAATCCGATCCCGCGGCACCGCGATAACGTCCTCACGACGGCGGACGATGATTTCCTCTGACGCCAGTCGACCGTCTTCTGTCAGTGGCTCATTTGCCTGCGCGACGACGTAGTTTTCTTCCTCGTCGGCGGTCAGGTAATCAATTTTATCCGTCACAACGCCGGTCTCAGGGTCTACCCGGCGATACGGCGTTTCAATAAATCCGTACTCGTTAATTCGCGCATACGTCGACAACGAGTTAATCAAGCCGATGTTCGGACCTTCAGGCGTTTCAATCGGACACATCCGACCATAGTGCGAATAGTGTACGTCGCGGACTTCGAAGCCAGCGCGTTCACGCGTCAGACCACCAGGACCGAGCGCCGACAGACGACGTTTGTGCGTCAGTTCGGCCAACGGGTTCGTCTGGTCCATAAATTGCGACAGCTGACTAGACCCAAAGAATTCCTTAATCGCAGCAATCACAGGGCGGATATTGATCAGCGCCTGTGGCGTGATAGCACTCGCGTCCTGAATGGACATACGCTCACGAACCACGCGTTCCATCCGGGACAATCCAATTCGGAACTGATTCTGCAACAGTTCACCGACGGAACGAAGGCGACGATTGCCCAAATGGTCAATGTCGTCTGTGGTGCCGACGCCGCGCAGCAAGTTGAAGAAATACGATACAGCAGCCAAAATGTCGGACGGCGTAATGTACTTGATATCCGTGGATATCTCGCCGTTACTGATGACATTCAGGATGCGGCCGTCCTCTGAAGGACTAAAAATCTTCACCATCTGCAACGGCACAACCTCATCTTCCAAGAGGTCACGCGTCGCGCGAATCGTGAATCGACCCACATTGCCCTCAAGGCGCGGAATCAGGCGATCTAACACGCGGCGGTCAATGATAGTCCCCGCCTCAGCGATGATTTCACCAGTGTCCGCATCGACCAGCGTTTCTGCGAGCCGTTGATTGAGCAGTCGATTCTTGATGTGCAATTTTTTATTGATTTTATAACGACCTACATTCGCGAGGTCGTAACGTTTCGGATCAAAGAAGCGCGATGCGAGCAACGCACGGGCATTCTCCACTGTCGGCGGCTCACCTGGACGCAACCGCTCGTAGATCTCGACGAGCGCACGCTCGGTCGAATCGGTCGTGTCCTTGTCCAGCGTATTTTGGAGATAGTCATCTTCACCGAGGAGCTGAATAATCTCCGCGTCCGATGACAACCCTAGCGCCCGAAGCAACACGGTGATAGGCAATTTGCGCGTGCGGTCAATCCGCACGTAGACGACGTCCTTGGAGTCTGTTTCAAACTCCAACCACGCACCGCGGTTCGGAATCACAGTCGCAGCAAACGTACGTTTGCCATTTTTGTCAATCTTACTACTATAATAGACACTAGGCGAACGCACTAGCTGACTGACGATGACGCGTTCCGCGCCATTGATGACAAACGTACCTGTGTCCGTCATCAGCGGGAAGTCGCCGAGGAAGACCTCTTGCTCCTTCACCTCGCCAGTTTCCTTGTTCAGGAGCCGAACCTTGACACGCAACGGAGCTGCATAAGTCACATCGCGCTCTTTCGACTCTTCGACGTCGTATTTCGGTTCACCGAGGCTATAGTCGATGAACTCAAGGACCAAGTTCCCGGTAAAGTCTTGGATTGGCGAAATGTCCGCAAACATTTCCCGCAACCCCTCACGAAGGAACCACTCGTAAGATTTTTGCTGGATTTCAATCAGATTGGGTAATTCGAGGACTTCACGGATGCGTGAAAATGTGCGGCGTTCAGCCCATCCGTACTTGACCATGTGTCCTTGCAAAACCGTCACCCCTCAAGCGGATTTGTTGGACGATGCAATTTCAAGGAGGCTCTAAAGACAAAAAGAAAATGAGGCCAAATCCAACCACATTTAGCAAATAGAGTCGACTAATATTCACCTATGTCCAAAAACGATGATTTTTATTCAAAAGAGGTGAGCATCCGTCCAATCATCACAGTTTGCATTGGATAAGGATATCACAAGCAAATTGTGGAGTCAACTTCTATTCATCGTCTTTATGCTTCGCGAGATTGCGCGTCCGCGCGATACCCCTTCACCGCGCGAAAAATGAAATAACCAGATCTCTTGTAGACAACGTCCACGCTGTCATAAATCCGCCTCAGCTCTTCGAGCGCGGAGGGCGCACCATGTTTCTTCTGAATGACAATCCAAAGCCGCCCACCTGGAACAAGTGCCCGATGCGCGTCGGCAAACAAGCGATACACCACCTGTTTACCAGCGCGAATCGGCGGGTTCAGCAAAACGTCGTCAAACTCCGAGACGATGTCCGCCGGAACCCCATCACTGTGCAGATACGTGCAGCGATGTGAGAACTTCGAAGTGTTCCGCCTCGCGAGGTCGAGAGCTCGTCCATTGATCTCGATGAGCGTCCACCTCGTGTTCGGATAAACCGTGCCGAGCACTGCCGTCACGACTCCGTAACCCGCGCCGAGATCGAGTGCATGACACGTACCAGCCAAGTCGACGTGCTCTAGAAGACGCCGAGTCGCATCGTCCAGCGCACTTTTCGAAAACACGCCGTTATCCGTGACCAAGTGCATGTTCACGCCGCGCACCTCAACCGCAATCGTACGCTCCTGACTCTGTGCCTGCGGATCTTTCGAATAGTAGTGTTCAGACACGGTTTCACCTCCACCTCAACCCGCACAACGCGCAAGAAGGGTACCCCTACGGAGCACCCTTCTCGGCTGAAAAGCTTACTTAATTTCTACAGAAGCGCCAGCTTCCTCGAGCTTAGCCTTGATGCCTTCAGCATCTTCTTTCGAAACCTTTTCCTTAATCGACTTCGGAGCGTTGTCAACGAGTTCTTTCGCTTCCTTCAGGCCGAGACCGGTGATTTCACGAACAACCTTGATAACACCAATCTTCGAAGCACCTGCATTCGCCAAGATAACGTCGAATTCGGTCTGCTCAGCAGCGCCGCCTTCAGCACCAGCAGCCCCACCAGCAATCGCTACAGGAGCAGCAGCAGTTACGCCAAATTCTTCTTCAATCGCCTTAACCAAATCGTTCAGTTCGAGCACCGTCATATTTTTAACGGCATCCAAGATTTCTTGAGTCGTCAAGCGAATAACCTCCCTGAATTCCAGAGACCAGACTCTGGTAAATAATTTGTTTTATTCTGCGGCCGGTGCCTCTGCACCCTCGCCTTTTTGGTCAGCAACCTGTTGCAACGAGTAAGCCAAGTTGCGCATAGGCGCCTGCAAGACACTAAGCAACATCGACAACAAACCTTCGCGAGAAGGCAGCTTCGCGATGCTTGCAACTTCCTCAGCAGATACGATACGACCCTCGACGATACCGCCCTTCAGTTCGAGCGCTTTGTGGTCGCGAGAGAAGTCGTACAACACTTTCGCAGCAGTTACTGCGTCGTCGTAGCCAAACGCGACAGCCGTTGGGCCTGCGAGGTACTGATCTAGATCTGCGTAGTTCAGCTTTGCAGCCGCGCGGCTGGTCATGGTGTTTTTCAACACCTGGTACTCCACGCCTGCCTCACGAAGTTTCGAACGAAGTTCTGTATCTTCAGCGACATTGAGTCCGCGGTAGTCCGCCAGCACGACGCTCTTACTGCGTTCAATGCGCTCTGCAATCTCATTTACGAGTTGTTCCTTTTCTGGACGTACTGCCAATCCATCCACCTCCTTGCGAAAATCAAACATACAAAAAGCGCCTCGACATACGAGGCGCACGCATACTGAACCCAGGATGCACACGACCTCGGTAGGCACTTTAACCCATATCGCACAAACTGTTCGACGAGAACGCTAGAACGCGATGTACCATATAGGACCTACTGTCTACGGTCAGCTTTTCGATTGTAACAACAACACGAACTACAGCAGAAATTATTCTGCAGCAGCTGCAACGCGTTGTGCGTTGACACGAACACCAGGGCCCATCGTCGACGTCACTGTGACAGTGCGCACGTATTGACCCTTCGCGCCAGACGGCTTCGCCTTTTGCAAGGCGTCCAACAAGGTGCGGAAGTTGCCAACCAACTGGTCAACTTCAAACGACACTTTGCCAATCGGGCAGTGAATGATGCCCGCTTTGTCGAGACGGTACTCAATCTTACCAGCCTTGATCTCCTGCACCGCACGAGCCACGTCAAACGTGACGGTACCCGTCTTCGGGTTTGGCATCAAGCCTTTTGGACCGAGCACGCGACCCAAACGGCCGACGGCACCCATCATATCCGGGGTAGCAACGACGACATCAAAGTCGAACCAACCCTGGGAAATCTTTTGAATGAGGTCATCGTCGCCCACGTAGTCGGCGCCTGCCTCTTGTGCTTCCTTCGCCTTGTCACCCTTGGCGAAAACAAGGACACGTGAGGTTTTACCTGTACCGTGCGGCAAAACAACCGCGCCACGGACTTGTTGATCTTGTTTCTTCGGATCAACACCCAAGCGAACAGCAACCTCGACCGTTTCGTCAAACTTCGCCTTTGCAGCTTGTTTCACGAGACCGAGTGCCTCTTGTACGTCATACAATTTTTCGCGGTCAACCAGCTTTGCAGCTTCTTGAGCGCGTTTAGAGTTACGAGCCATTGTTTCACCTCCATGTGGTCTGCGGTTCGTAAACCTCCCACGATTCTCCGCGGGATTAGTCCTGAATCAGGATTCCCATGCTGCGCGCGGTCCCTTCGACCATGCGCATCGCTGCTTCTACGTTTGCTGCATTCAGGTCTGCCATCTTCTGTTCGGCAATCTCGCGAACCTGTTCGCGTTTCACCGTAGCCACTTTGTTGCGGTTCGGCTCAGCGGATCCAGATTCAATGCCTGCAGCCTTCTTGAGCAAGACAGCAGCCGGCGGAGTTTTGAGGTCAAACGTGTACGAACGGTCTTCGTAAACGTAAAGCACGACCGGGATGATTAGACCTACCTGATCCGCAGTGCGCGCGTTGAACTCTTTACAGAACCCCATAATGTTACCAACCTGCGCTTGACCCAGCGCAGGACCTACCGGCGGCGCAGGTGTTGCTTTTCCGGCTGCGATTTGCAACTTCACAACCTTGATAATCTTCTTTGGCAACACGCCCACCTCCTTCGCTCATAATGTGGTAATCGGGTATGTGCCCTCCCACGGGACGCGTCATGAAGAACGAATCCTTCACGCATTTATCAGACTCGACAATGCGAGTCACAGAAGCGAGGGCAAAATCGCCACTCGACATACTGCCAGTTTAGGACAGGCGTTCTACCTGTTGGTACTCCACTTCAAGCGGTGTCTCACGACCAAACATCGAGACAAGCACCTTCAGCTTCTGGTGTTCCGGGTTAACCTCTTCCACCGTGCCAACCATATCCGCAAACGGACCTTCGACAAGCCGCACAACCTCGCCAACATCATACTTGACGTTGCTCTTTGGTTCGTTCGCATCCATCGACTTCAGGATGGCCTGTACTTCGTGAGGCAGCAGAGGAACAGGTTTCGAACCAGCCCCTGTCGATCCGACGAACCCCGTCACCCCCGGCGTGTTGCGCACAACATACCAAGAGTCATCCGTCATGACCATCTCAACGAGCACGTATCCCGGGAACACCTTGCGTTGTACCACGCGTTTCTTCCCGTTTTTCAGCTCGAGTTCATCCTCTGTCGGAACCATCACATTGAAAATGCGATCTTCCATCCCCATGGACTGAACGCGACTTTCCAAGTTGCTCTTAACCTTGTTTTCGTAGCCCGAATACGTATGAATGACATACCAATGTTTTTCGAGGTTTTCCATAACTCGGGGCAAATTCGCCCGGACACCTCCAAAGCTCAGTCCTTAAACTACACCGATGAAGGTCAACAGCCGAGACACACCAATGTCAAAGCCCCAAACGAACAATCCGAGAATGACGCACAAGACCAACGAAGCGGCGGTATAGAGCACAATGTCACGACGCTTCGGCCAGCGAACTCGACGGAGTTCCCTCCACGATTCCGCAAAGAAGGCAAAAAACCCCGAGCGGTGGCGTGTCTTAGCTTCAACCAATCTTTCGTTTGCCTTTGCCATACCGGATGACTCCTTTGATGCTGACTTCGACTTAGCGGGTTTCACGGTGCGTCGTATGCGAGTTGCACGTCGGGCAATATTTCTTGAGTTCGATCCGGTCTGGATCATTTTTCTTGTTCTTGTTGCTGATGTAATTCCGTTGTTTGCACTCTGTGCATGCCAGCGTAATGATATCGCGCACTCAGGGCACCTCCCCTACAAGCGGTTGTCCGAACATCATCCGCTTTAAACGGCGAGGATGTTCTGAACGACGCTTATTCAAACGAGAAAACTAAAACATGACGCAAAAACAGAAGAACCCCCATACGGGGACTCACATACCTGTGTTACATTAGCATATCACGTTGCGGAACGTCAAGTATTTCTCTAGTTTGCGTTTGACGCGTTGCAACGCATTGTCAATCGATTTGACATGTCGTGCCAAATCGACGGCAATCTCCTGATAAGACCGGCCATCAAGGTACAGCATGAGCACCTTTCGTTCGAGGTCACTCAGCAATTCCGACATCTTATCTTCAATATCGTCAAATTCTTCCTGGTGTATAACCAGTTCCTCGGGATCAGAGACACGCACAGTGCAAATTACGTCGAGCAGCGTCCTATCCGAATCTTCGTCATAAATCGGCTTGTCCAACGAGACATAGGAGTTTAACGGGATGTGCTTTTGGCGGGTGGCCGTTTTAATCGCGGTAATAATTTGCCTAGTGATACACAACTCGGCAAATGCTTTAAAAGAAGAGAGCTTGTCCCCACGAAAGTCACGAATAGACTTATACAGCCCAATCATGCCCTCCTGGACAATGTCCTCTCGGTCGGCACCAATTAAGAAGTATGATCTCGCCTTTGCTCGAACGAAATTTCGATACTTGTGAATGAGGTACTCGAGTGCATCGGTATTCCCGGCGCGCACCGCCTCGACAAGTTCTTCGTCTGTTCGATTTTCGTAATCCGAATAATCGGCATCCAACTGTGTTGGCTGTGTCGACAAACCATATCACCCCGAGCCCAGATGGTTGTCGCCATTATACATTATGTAATCTATGATTATCAATCGTTGTTTTCGGATAAAATCTACTTCCTCCGCCATTTTTCTAACGCTTTTGCAATATCGTCACGAATGCTGTCGCCTAGGCGGGACTTTGTCTTGTCGTGTATTCGGCCTGTTTGCTGGCGAACCAGCCGTTGCATCGACTCCAGTCGGCGCAATAATTCCGCCGCGGAAATGCGCAATGCGCCGCCGCCGAACGACACCTGCTGTTCGGCGGCGTCCGACGTCGCCACCGTGATATTTCGATAGTTTTCCCGAATGTCGTAGACAAGTCGCTCAATGCGGGCGTCCGCAGTCTCGCCCGCATCCGTAAAAACGATGTCAATGCCCGCCCGCCGTTCGGAGACGCCAAGGCCCCGACGGTGATGGGCATCGTACACGACGATGACATCTTCGTCGTACATCGCCCTGTATTGTGATAGCAAATCTTCCAAATCTCTGCGGGCCGACTCCAAATCTGGGATCTTCGTCAAACTGGTTCCAGATTTTCGGGCCACCACGTTATACCCGTCGACAATCAAGCAGCGTTGACCCTTGCGCTTACGTTCGCTGCCGGACGACTTCATAAAGCATGACCCCCGCCGCGACCGACGCGTTCAGACTTTGAACTCGTCCGAGAATAGGAATGTTCACGAGGAAATCGCAGCGGTCACTGACCAAGCGGTGCAATCCCGCACCTTCGGATCCAATCACGACGACAGTCTTGTGGCGATAATCGACATCGACCATGCGGTGGTCAGCGTCGACGGTCGTTCCAACCACCCAATACCCTGCGTCTTTGAGCTTCTCCAACGCCTGTACGATGTTGGCCACCCGCGCCACAGGTAGGTACTCGAGCGCCCCCGCAGCCGCCTTAGCGACCGTTTCCGTGAGCGGTGCGGCGCGATGTTTGCCAATGACCACACCTTGTGCCCCAGCCGCCTCCGCCGTCCGAATAATGGCGCCCAAGTTGTGCGGGTCCGTCACGCCGTCTAACACCACGACAAGCCCCGTCACGCCCGTGTCGCGCGCGATAATATCCTCTAGCTCGGCATACTCGTAAGGTGCGACATACGCGACAACGCCTTGATGTGCTTGCCCCGCAATCGCGTCAAGGCGGCTCCGGGGTACAAACTGGACGACGATTCCCTGTTCCTTGGCGCGCGCGACGATGTGTTCATATCCGCCTTCCACGGCTCCCTCAGCGATCACGACTTTGTTAATCGGACGCCCCTCGGCGAGCGCCGTCGCGACCGGATGCCGCCCTTTGATGAGCTGCGTCTGGACTTGTTCATCCAATGCGACGATAGGTTCCTCACAGGATGCATCGCGAGCGTCTATTTGCCGCGGTTTCCGACGCGTTTCCCCATCGCGGCGAGCAGATGGACGTGGCGCCTCTCCACGGCGCCAGGCGTCCGCACGGCGGGGTGCACCTGCGCCCCCTTCTGGGCTCCGCCTGCGCGTATCGCCACGGTTGCCCCGGCGCTCACCTTCACCGCGGTTCGCACGCGAACCCATCTGCCTATTCTCGTTTCGATTCCCTGACCTGCGTCGCTCGTTCATCCATGAGACTCCTTTGCTAACTCATCCAAATAGGCGAGTGCTCGTTGAATAATATCCTCTAGACGCGCCTGTTGACCTGTGCCATGCAAATGGCCAATCAGCGCTTCAAACCCTGTACTGTGACGGTAGACAATGACGTCGACGTTTTTCCGGGCATGCGCCGATTTCGCATTGCGGCCCCGCCGAACGACATCTGCCTCGTCTTCGCTCAAGTCGGTCGCAATCCCTGCCAGCGCCTTCGCCTGAGCCGTGGCGCTCACGTATCGCGTACACCGCTTATGCAATTCGTGCGGCTTGCGGATGCCCTGGTTTAAACAGTGCTGCCGCGCATACACTTCCCAAATGGCATCGCCAATAAAGGCCAAGCCCAATGGGGATAGTTCAGCAACCGTAAAAACTTGCTTCATACCTCAAAGCTCCACCGCGTCCCCTGCGGCGTATCCTCCAGGATAATGCCGCGGCGCTTCAGCGCGTCGCGAATTTCGTCAGCACGGTTGAAGTCGCGGCGCGCTCTCGCTTCATTTCGCTCCTCAATCAGTTGAGCGATTTCCTGCTCCAAACTGACCCCCTGCCTTTCCGGGATACCAAGCACATTCAGCAGTTCAACTAACACCGTGCGGTAGGCGTGCAAATCCGTCACCAGCAAATTACCTTGCGCCAAACGCGTGTTAATCCGACGAACCCCTTCAAAAATGGCGGAAATCCCATCAGCGGTGTTGAAATCGTCATCCATCGCCGTGGTAAACGCCTCTCGAATCTCCGCCACGTCCGCTGCGACGTCCGTCGAAGGACCTTTACCGGCCACATCGATCACGCCATCAAGCCTTTGCAGCGCATCCAAGTGATGGTCAATGCTCTGAATGGCCCGGTCGATTCGCAATAACCCTTGCTCTGCCTGATCTAAGCCCTCCTCAGTGTAGTTCAAAGGATGCCGATAATGAGCCGACAGCAAGAAGAAGCGAATCGTCCGCGGATCCCGACGGGTCAACAAATCTCTTGCGGTGATAAAGTTGCCAGTCGACTTAGACATCTTCTCGCCGTTGATGTTCAGGGTTCCGTTGTGCAGCCAATAATGGGCAAAGACGTGGCCCGAGTGGGCTTCACTTTGCGCAATCTCGTTTTCGTGATGCGGGAAGATAAGGTCGCGTCCACCCGCGTGAATATCAATTTCCTCACCTAAGTACAAGGCGTTCATCACCGAGCACTCGATGTGCCAACCCGGTCGCCCTGGTCCCCATGGACTCTCCCAAAACTCCTCACCCGGTTTCGCAGCCTTCCACAGTGCAAAATCGGTTGGGTCATCCTTCTCCTCTTGCACGTCAATGCGGTGACCCGCTCGCATATCTTCTGGCGACTGATGCGACAACTTGCCGTACTCAGGGAAGGACGACGTGTCAAAGTAGACGTTGCCATGGCGCTCATAGGCATGGCCCCCCGCAATCAAATCCTCGATGTAGGAGATGATTTGCGGAATGCATTCAGTCACTCGCGGATGCACGGATGCATCCCGAATAAACAGCGCCCGCGCGTCGTCAAAGTAGTCCTGTATGTTGTTTTGCGCCAATTCTCGCGGCGGAATACCCATTTCATTGGCTCGCTGGATGATGCGGTCATCGACGTCCGTGAAGTTTTGTACATACCGCACTTCGTAACCGCGGTACTCAAGATACCGGCGGATCGTGTCAAACGCGACAAACATCCGCGCGTTGCCTAAGTGAAAGAAATTGTAGACGGTGGGTCCGCACGCGTAGAAACGAACCTTTCCCGGTTCGATAGTCTGAAGTTGCTCTTTCTTCCCTGACATGCTGTTATATAACACAATTGCCACGTTTCCTCATCCCTTCCCAGTGCGTATCACAAGTGAGCACTGACAAAAAACACCGTCTCTACTCAGAGACGGTGTTCCCGCGGTTCCACTCTGGTTGACATCAAAATACCCTGACGTCCACTCGAAGCATATAACGGTGCTCACCGTCGGATTTTACTGAGCCTCACGGCCGTTCCTTCCGATGCACTTGGCAAGCGCACCCCGATGCGACGCTGCGCACCCACTCGCAGCCTGGTCGCCCAGGTGGGTGCTCTCTGTTGCAGCATATGCACACCGGCCTCCTGCCGCGCGTTGACATATATACTAACCGTACGGATATCCCACCGTCACGGCGACTGACTCCATTATGACCTGCTCTCTAGCGCGCTGGCAAGTCTCTCAAGGACCCAAGAGCGAGGCAAGAGCGCAATCGTCTTTTGCAGGTCGGGACCATGAACCTGACCTGTCAACGCCGCCCGGACTGGCATAAACAAGGCCCGCCCCTTGACGCCTTGCTCCTTTTGAATCTGCTTAAAGCGCGCGCGGCTCGCTTCCGCGGTCCACTCGTCATCCGCTTTGGCAAGCGCCAAGTACGCAGCTACAACTTCTTTGCTGCCTGGCTGCTCTAACAATTCCAGGGCTTCTTCATCATACGCGACACGCTTGTCAAAGAACCCCTTCGACAGTTCGATGAAATCAGCTGCACAGACCATTTGTTCCTGATACAGTGACACCACTTGTTCCAGCCAATCCTCCGAAACACCATCCGGCAAGGCCTGTCCGACGCGCTTTAATTGCCGCCTCACCATCGCTGTGGCCTCGTCGGGCGCAAGCGCCTTAAAGTACTGATTAGCCATCCAGTTCAGCTTGTCTACATCGAAGACAGCTCCAGCTTTGCTGACGCGCCCGAGATCAAACTGTGAACACAACGCGTCGATATCAAACAATTCTTCTTCACCCTCAGGCGACCACCCGAGAAGTGCGAGGAAGTTGATAATCGCGTGTGGCACATAGCCGAGCTCCTCATACGTTTGAATCGGAAGGACACTCGGATCGCGCTTGCTCAATTTTTTGCGGTTGTGATCGAGTACGATAGGCAAATGAGCAAATGTCGGAATCTCATAGCCGAACGCTTGGAACACCAAAATTTGCCGCGGCGTATTGGACAAGTGCTCTTCAGCGCGAATGACGTGGGTGATTTTCATCGCCGCATCATCCACAGCGACCTGAAAATTGTAAGTCGGTATTCCGTTCGACTTCACAATCACATAGTCTCCAATATCACTGCTATTAAACGTCACATGCCCGCGAATCAAGTCGTCGACGACGATTTCTTGATTCTCCGGCACGCGAAAGCGAATGCTGTACGGGATACCTGCGTCAATTTTCGCTTGCCGTTCTTCTTCGGACAACGCGCGACAGCGGCCGCTGTACTGCGGGACCCGCCCTTCGCGTTCAGCCGCTTCCCGCTCCGCCGCCAACTCCTCATCCGTGCAAAAACACGGATAGGCCTGTCCATTGTCAAGGAGCTTCTGCACGTGCTCACGATACAGGTCTAAGCGCTCCATACAACGATACGGCGCGTATGGACCACCTACGTCAATTCCTTCATCCCATTGAATACCCAACCAGTGAAACCCGTCCAGAAAGGCCAGCTCTGCGCCTTCGATGTTTCGGTTGGTGTCAGTATCCTCAATGCGTAAGACAAATTCGCCACCGTGGCGCCGCGCATACAAAAAGTTAAAGAGTGCGGTGCGCACGCTGCCAATATGTAAATGCCCAGTAGGGCTGGGTGCAAAACGAACCCGAACGGTCATTTGCTCGATACTCCTTCCAATGGTGCGAGCAGAACCACAGCCTGCGCCGCAATCCCTTCTTTGCGACCGACGAAGCCAAGCGTCTCCATCGTGGTCGCCTTGATAGACACTTGTTGCACATCGCATCCACAGGCACCAGCGATATTCTCCCGCATACGCGTGACGTGTGGTGCCAGTTTCGGCGCTTCAGCAAGTACCATAACATCTAGGTTACAAAGACGATATCCCTGTTCTGTCACGAGGCGGACGACGTGTCGCAACAACTCCATACTGTTTGCATCCTTGTAACGGGCGTCTGTATTCGGAAAGTGATGTCCAATGTCGCCCAAGGCCAAAGCGCCAAGCATCGCGTCCATCACCGCGTGCAAAACGACGTCCGCATCAGAATGCCCCAACAATCCGAACTCCGCAGGAATGCGTTCACCACCCAAGACAAGCGGTCGGCCGGAGACGATTTCGTGCACGTCAAAACCGTTCCCTATTCTCATCATAAATCTCCTTCCTCTCCCCACAGTTTGCTCGCCAGCCAAGCGGCGTAATCCAAATCTGCCGGAGTCGTCACCTTTCCGTTATACGCCGTAGACTCCACGCAGGCCACACGATAGCCAAGCGACTCGAGCAATGCGCTGTCGTCCGTTGGAGACTCCACCGACGAATCTTCGAGATACGCCGAGTAGATGAGGTCCCCTCGCACAACTTGTGGTGTTTCTGCTAGAAATAATTGCTCGCGGGGAACCGTGTGATCGACATACTGATCCGTGCGCCACTTTACCGTATCCCTGCAACTTCTGCCAAGAATGGCTGCACCACTAGGGCGCGCCGCATCATATGTACGAATGACGTCGTCACGACTGACAAAAGGGCGCGCGGCGTCATGCACTGCGACCAAGACCTCTCGTAAGTCTAGCCCGATTTCCAACACAGTGTCATAGATATACCGCATACCTGCCGCGACGGATGCATGCCGGGTCGGTCCACCCTGGACAACCGCACATCGCTCATTCCACGCAACTTCCTCCAGCGTGCCGCGCATCTGGGGTATATCTTCCGCACTTGCGACGACTGCGACGCGTTGGGCGCCGCCGGCCAACATCGCCTCCACCGATCTCGTCCACATCGGCCGCCCGGCGAGCTGCAAGAACTGCTTTTTAAATCCCATCCGCCGACCCTGGCCTGCCGCCACGACGATGGCAAACAACATAGTAGCTTCCCGTCCTCTCTGTCACCTACAGGCCATCGTATTCACAAAACAGGACCGGCATGTACCGGTCCTGTCGACATGCAAATGTACAGAAGCCCATGGGACGAGCGATTACAAAGCGCGCTCAAGAAGTTTAGGCTTCGCAAAAATCATACGCCCAGCAGATGTCTGCAACACACTTGTGACGAGCACGGACAACATCCCGCCAATATACTCGCGCCCGCCTTCGATGACAATCATCGTACCGTCATCCAGATAGGCGACACCCTGATTATACTCCTTGCCGTCCTTGATGACTTGTACGTGCAACTCTTCACCAGGCAAGACCACAGGTTTCAGCGCGTTCGCCAAATCGTTGATATTCAACACTGGAACACCCTGCAGTTCGCACACTTTATTGAGATTGAAGTCATTGGTCATGACTTTGCCGTGCATTTGCTTCGCGAGGCGAACCAACTTGGAATCCACTTCTTGAATATCGTCAAAGTCGATTTCGACAATTTGAACCGGCGCCTTCAATTCCTTTTGAATCCGATTCAGTACATCGAGCCCGCGACGTCCACGGTTGCGCTTGAGCACATCGGAGGAATCCGCGATATGCTGCAATTCTTCGAGGACAAACGAGGCGATAATCAGCACGCCGTCCAAAAATCCTGTCTCCACGAGGTCTGCAATCCGCCCGTCGATAATGACGGAGGTATCTAGCAACTTTGCCTCACCTGGCCGCAAAGCCGCTTTCTTGTCTTTATCTTTCTCTTTATCGCCCCGGTCCTTCAGCGAAATCTTTCCTGCAAACAAATTCAGCAGTTCCTCTCGCTTGGTAAAACCAATCCTCAGACCGAGATATGCAAAAAAGATACTGACAAAGAATTGAACCGGCACCCCTACGACTGGAATCGAGCGAACCTCTGGAGACAACAGGTAGGCCACGACCAACCCGATAACCATCCCAATGGTACCACCGAGAATGTCCGCGAGGGGAGCACTCTTCAACCGCTCTTCCACCCAGCGCAAGAGCGTTGAAACATAGTTCACGAGGGAGATGGTCGCCAAAATGAACAGCGCACCACCAATTGCGGCCCCAAACCACTTGTGCGTGATAAACAAATTAGAATTGAGATGAAAAACACGTGTGAATAAGTCCGGGCCAAACGTATAACCGAGGACTACCCCGATGACCGCAAAAAACAGATGAACAACCTTTTTTAACATAAATTCAGTCACCTCCTGTCAATAGTATGGGCATATGCGCCATTGTCTTAATCATGTGTGACCGATTTTCATTAAGCACCACAAGTGTCCCTTCTAAATATTGGGGTAGTGATTGTAGTGTAACAAAGAGCCCATGTTCGGTCAAAGTAAAGCGGGCCCAGTCGCGGGCCCGTCACAAAACCGATGAACTTTTGTCAGGATGTTGTTCGAATTGAACCGTCACATTTCGCGGAATGGACTCGAAGGTTCGACCTCTCCATCCATCTCCACATCGTTTGAAGACATGCCCCGCGCGCGGCGGATACGATGGCGGCGAACGCCGCGCAACATCCCGTAGACCGCGTAAATGGCAAGAACGCCAAAGATGATCCAATTTGCGCGGATGAAATGAAATTTAATCGCGCAAAAGACGATGACCACAAACAACGGCACGAGCACCACTGCAGATTTTGGGAACGCGACTCGCTTAAAGTTTGGATAGCGGACGCGGCTGACCATCAATACAGACAATATGAACATACCCAGCGGTAAAATGACAATGGCCGGATGAAGAACTGGCCGGGTCAAAGCCATTGTCGCCAAAATGCCACCTGCGGCAGTAATGGGTAGTCCCACAAAATACGACGACGACTTCGTTTCGACATTGAAACGAGCGAGCCGCAGCGTGCCACAGATGGGAAACCAGATAGCCAGTACAGCGCCGAGCAGGCCGAGATGCGACAACAGGACCTGGTACATGATAACGGCTGGCGCCACACCAAAGGTGACTAAGTCAGACAGCGAATCGAGTTGTTTCCCAAATTCGCTCTCTGCGTGCAACAACCGGGCTGCACGCCCGTCTAGGCCGTCCAGAAGCATGCCGATGACGACCAACAGAGCAGCTTCATTAAAGTGCCCGTGAATCGACATCAAGATGGCCACCATGCCAATGACCAAATTCCCCAGAGTCAACAAGCTGGGGATAGACTTGATGAACAATGACAAGACCTCCCAAGTATCGTAGGAAAACGTAAAAGCCTATAAATGACGATCAATGAGGACCTGTTCTTGGATACGATTGAGACCATCGCGGATGACGCGCGCCCGAACGGTGCCCACTCCTTCGACTTCGTCGAGGTCATCCACACTGGCAGCAAGGATATTCGTCAGAATTCCAAAATGTTCGACTAGATTTTCAATCACAGGCTGCGGCAACCGGCTAATTCGATTCAGCAACCGGTAGCCACGGGAAGGGACAACTTCCTCCAGCAGATTGACACTCGGCTGGTAGCCCAGCGCTTTGGCGACCAACGTGCCATCCAACAACTCGTCAGCACTCATGTTGTGAAGCGTCGACAGCACGTGGTGCGGGGTGGCATCCATTTCACTGTGCAGGTAATCTTTGACCAGCAGGTACGCCTGCTCGTCGACGTTCGCGACTAATTCCTCCAGCTGCATGGTCACCAAGCGACCTTCACTGCCGAGTTCGGTAATGTATCGGCGAATTTCCGCTTTAATCCGCAACACCGTCTCGAAGCGCTGTAGCACAGTGGTGACCTCGTCAAGGGAGACTGCCTCTTCAAACTCCAGGGCGCTCAAATCGGTCAGTTCCTGGTCGAGGACCGTTTTATACTTCTCCAGAGTTTGCATTGCCTGATTGGCTTTTGTCAAGATCACCGAGATATCGCGCAACACGTACTTAAACTGCCCTTGATACAACGTGATGACATTGCGGCGTTGGGAAATACAAATGACCAACTGCCCGCTTTCCCGCGCCACCCGCTCGGCAGTGCGATGACGCGTGCCCGTCTCCGACGTCGGAATGGTGTGATCCGGGTTCAAGTTGGTATTGGCGTACAGGATGCGCTTCAAATCATCACTAATAATGATAGCCCCATCCATCTTCGCCAATTCATACAATTGAGAAGGCGTCAACTCACAGTGAATCGTAAACCCGCCATCCATAATGGATTGCACTTTCTCCGTAGCGCCGACGACGATGAGTCCACCTGTCTTGGCACGCAAAATGTTTTCAATGCCCTCACGCAACACGGTTCCCGGCGCGACCATCCGCAGAATCTTGTTGACAGTCACGTCCATCTTTGCTTCTTCCCTCAATATTTGTCACCCCTGTGGCCAGACAACCCTCAAAAGGCGCGTTGTATGGCATCCTGCAGCGATTTGATTGGAACGATTTCAAGTCCCGAAAACGTCTCCGAAAGCGACTGGCCCGCCGGTATGAAACAACGGGTAAACCCAAGTTTATGGGCTTCGCGAAGCCGCTCCGCCAAGCGTGTCACCGTGCGCACCTCACCGGTCAAGCCCACTTCGCCAATATAGAGATCACCTGCGGCAAGCGGCCTATCGCGGTGACTCGACACGAGCGCGAGAGCAATGCCAAGATCTACGGCAGGTTCATCCACCCGCACGCCGCCCGCGACGTTGACGTAGGCATCCGAAGCCTGCACTTGTAGCCCGAGGCGGCGTTCGAGCACCGCTAACAGCATACTGACTCGCGAGTGGTCTGCCCCTGTGGACATCCGTCGCGGTGTGCCAAAGCCAGTAGGTGCCACGAGCGCCTGCACTTCTAATAACAGCGGCCGTCTCCCCTCCATGGCGGCGACCACGGCAGACCCAGGGACCGCCCTGTCACGCTCCGATAAAAAGAGCAGCGATGGATTCGACACCTCGCGCAGTCCGTCGTCGTGCATCTCAAATACGGCCAGCTCGTTGGTGGACCCAAAGCGGTTCTTCACCGCCCGCAACACTCTATACATATGATGACGTTCGCCCTCAAAGTATAGTACCGCATCCACCATGTGCTCAAGCATTCGCGGCCCCGCTATCGCGCCATCTTTTGTCACGTGCCCAACAATGAATGTCGCGATATTTTGCTGTTTCGCCAGGCGCAAAAGCACACCCGTGCATTCCCGTACCTGTGCGACACTTCCAGGAGCAGACGTCAGCGACGGACGAAATACCGTTTGAATCGAATCGATAATCAAAAAATCCGGTTTTAGCGCCGTGGCCGATTCCACGACTAAGTCCAAATCCGTTTCAGCTAATACGTATAGGTTTTGATGAACGGTGCCCAGTCGTTCGGCGCGCAACCGAATCTGATTGGCCGATTCCTCTCCAGATACATACAATACCCGTTTATTTTGAGTCGCAATCGATTGCGACAATTGAAGCAGAAGTGTGGACTTGCCAATTCCAGGGTCCCCGCCAATGAGCATTAAAGACCCCGGTACAATCCCTCCGCCGAGAACAAAATCACACTCAGCCAATCCGGTTCGAACGCGCTGCTCGGTCTGCGGTGGAATCGATTCAATCGGCATGGGTTGCATGCGAACGCCAGTCACAGGCCCCGTGCGCACAGGTGCAACGGTCTCCTCGATTAATGTGTTCCACTCGCCGCACCCCGGACAGCGGCCCATCCATTTGATTTCAACATGTCCACAGGCCCCACAGACATATTGGGTCTTCGTCTTTGCCAACAGGCCTCCACCCTTCTTCACAAACTCTCCCTTGATGATACCTCAGCTTGTCGACACGTCTATCAACAATCGCAAAAAACCCGCCGCAAAATATGCGGCGGGTGAAAATACCCCGGATGAACGTTCACCGGTCCAGGCTCACGCCTGTGTCGCAGTCTGTGCCTTTTGCACGACCTTCAGCTCATTGCCTTCCAACCCAAGCAGCACAGTATCACCGCGCGTCACACTGCCAGAAAGCAGCGCCTCCGACAGTTTATCCTCAATGTGGCGCTGAATTGCGCGTTTCAGAGGACGAGCGCCGTACTGCGGGTCGAATCCCTCTTTTGCAAGGAAGGCCTTCGCCTCATCCGTCAACGTGAACTGAATGTCTTGTTCACTGAGGCGTTTTTGCAAGTCTTTTACCATCAATTCGACAATCTGGCCAATTTGACCCTCGTCGAGCGGATGGAAGACAATAATTTCGTCGATCCGGTTGATAAACTCCGGCCGGAACGTCCGCTTCAAATCCTGCATGACTTTCTCTTTCATGTCGTTGTATTGGCTTGCGTTATCGGGCTTAAATCCGACGCTGCCACCCTTGCGCAACTCCTCCGCACCGACGTTCGACGTCATGATGATGACGGTGTTGCGGAAATCGACCGTACGCCCTTTGCCATCGGTCAATCGCCCATCGTCGAGCACCTGCAACAGGATGTTGAACACCTCAGGGTGTGCCTTTTCAACTTCATCTAAGAGAACCACAGAGTAAGGCTTCCGGCGCACCTTTTCCGTCAACTGTCCGCCTTCGTCGTACCCTACATATCCCGGAGGCGATCCGACGAGCCGCGACGTCGAATGCCTCTCCATGAACTCGGACATATCAATGCGAATCATCGCGTCCTCGTCACCGAAGATAGACTCTGCCAACGCGCGAGCCAATTCCGTCTTCCCAACGCCTGTCGGGCCTAGGAAGATAAAAGAGCCAATCGGACGCTTGGGATCCTTCAGCCCAGCGCGCGCCCGACGAATCGCGCGAGAGACGGCCTCGACGGCCTCGTTCTGGCCAATCACGCGATTGTGCAGGACATTCTCCATATTGAGTAGTCGTTCGGACTCCTCCTGCGCCAGCTGCTTCACCGGCACGCCCGTCCACGCAGCCACGACGTGCGCGATGTCTTCTGCGGTGACACGAACGTCATCATGCTGCTGCGTCTGCTGCCACTGTTCCTTCAGTTGCTCGAGTTCCTGCTTAATCTTTTGCTCTTGGTCGCGAAGGTTCGCCGCCAGTTCAAACTCTTGTCCCTGTACCGCCGCATCCTTCTCGCTGCGAACTTTTTCGAGCTTCTGCTCAAGGTCTTTCAAATTCGGCGGTGCCGTATGCGTGCGCAACCGCACGCGGGATCCCGCTTCGTCAATCAAGTCAATCGCCTTATCCGGCAAAAATCTATCCGAGATATATCGCTCCGACAAGCGAACAGCAGCCTCCAGCGCCTCGTCCGTGATCTTCACGCGATGGTGCGCCTCGTACCTATCCCGCAATCCCTTGAGAATCTCCAAAGCCTCTTCCGGAGAGGGTTGATCAACCGTGATCGGCTGGAACCGACGTTCGAGCGCCGCGTCCTTTTCAATATGCTTGCGATATTCATCAAGCGTCGTAGCGCCAATACACTGCAGCTCCCCACGGGCAAGTGCGGGCTTCAGGATGTTGGACGCGTCAATCGCACCTTCTGCGCCACCCGCGCCAATCAGCGTGTGCAATTCGTCGATAAACAGGATGATATTGCCCGCCTGACGAATTTCATCCATGATTTTCTTGAGTCTATCCTCAAACTCGCCGCGGTATTTCGTCCCAGCGACGACCGTCCCCATGTCGAGCACCATCACCCGCTTGCTGCGCAGCGTCTCTGGGATGTCTCCCGCGACAATGCGTTGAGCCAAGCCCTCGGCAATCGCCGTCTTACCGACGCCAGGTTCGCCAATGAGCACGGGGTTGTTCTTCGTGCGCCGGGACAGCACCTGAATCACCCGTTCGATCTCGGTCGCACGTCCAATCACCGGATCGAGCTTGCCATCCCGCGCCATCTGCGTCAAATCGCGCGCCAATCCGTCCAAGGTCGGCGTACCTGCCGCGCTGTCCTTGTCGCCCACCATTTCCGCAGCATCGCCACCAAGCAGTTGCAGAACCTGCTGGCGGGCCTTGTTCAAACTCACGTTCATATTCGCGAGCACACGCGCCGCAACGCCTTCTCCCTCGCGAATGAGGCCGAGCAGGATGTGCTCCGTCCCCACATAAGTATGATTGAGCTTCCGCGCTTCATCGATGGACAACTCGATGACCTTCTTCGCCCGCGGCGTATAGGTCATCGCAGTGGACTGCCCTTGCCCCTGCCCGATAATGCGCTCCACTTCCTGTTGTACTTTATCCGCTTGGACGCCAAGCATCTGCAGTGCGCGTGCAGCAATTCCCTCGCCCTCGCGAACGAGGCCGAGCAAAATGTGTTCCGTACCGACGCCAGGATGGTGAAGGCGCGTCGCCTCTTCTTGGGCTAGCGCGAGGACCTTTTGAGCTCGTTCCGTAAATCGTGCGTACATTAACCATGCACCTCCGTATCATCTTGTCGAAGTCGTTCGCGAATCAACGCGGCCCGCCGAACGTCCCGCTCGGAAGCAGACAATTCGCGGTTGAAATACTTCTGTAAGAAGGCCGGCTGAGTCGAGATCATCAATTCTTTCAATATCCCTGCAGACACACCCTGGATAATGCCCAGGTCAATGCCGAGACGAACGTCGGATAGGCGCTCTAACGTTTCCCGAGAGTCCATCCTCCGCGCGTAAGCCAGAATCCCAAACGACCTGCTGACTCTATCCTCTAATTGAACCCGGTTGCGCTGCAACAGTTGTTCGCGCGCGTTGCGTTCGTGTCCAATCAACTGGGCGACTACGCTCTGCAGGTTGTCTATGATTTCTTCTTCAGTCTCGCCGAGCGTGATTTGGTTTGATACTTGGAATAAATTCCCATATGACTCCGATCCCTCTCCATAAATACCCCGCACCGCAAGCCCAACCTGCGACACGGCCGACAGGAGACGCTGAATACTGCCGGACAAGGCTAATCCCGGCAGATGCATCATCACGGAGGCCCGGATGCCTGTACCGACATTGGTCGGACAAGCCGTCAAATACCCGTACTTCTCATGAAACGCGTATGTCAGCTTACTCTCCAACGCGTCGTCAATCGAAGTGGCCAATTGCCAGGACTCCTTCAAACGCATCCCTGGCAGGATACATTGAATGCGAATGTGGTCTTCCTCGTTGACCATAATGCTGACCAATTCGTCATCCCGAAGAACGACTGCACCATGTTTGTCCTGTTGCGCCAAGTCCGGACTGATTAAATGCTTTTCCACAAGCACTTGTCTATCCAGGGGAGACAAGTCTCGACAGCGCACCATTTCGTAGTTTCCGAGCTGGTTGACAGACATCGTGCTCATCGCTTGCTCAACCAACTGGATGACTTCCGTGGCATGACTGTCGGTCTGCAGAATCGGAAACGGATACCCCTGGATGTTCCGCGCGACGCGAATCCGGCTGCTGATCACGATGTCGTCATCCGGTCCCCCATCGCGCATCCATCTGCTCATTGCCCGCTGCAGAAAATCACTGAGCGACATCTGTGCTCCCTCCTATTCTCCCGCATTCTGCTCAAGCGTCCGTATCTCATCCCGGAGCTCTGCGGCCCGCTCAAAATTCTCTTCGGCCACCGCCTGTTGCAGTTCACGGCGAAGGGCTTCTAGCCGACGCTGCTGCTGAATCTTCTCTCCGGACTTGGTCGGCACTTTTCCGGAATGGCTATTTCCTGTTTGGATCCGCCGCAACAAAGGCTCCAACCGACTCGCGAAGTTGTCGTAGCAATCGGGACAGCCAAAGCGCCCAAGTTGGGTGAATTGATTATATGTCATCCCACACGTCGAACAACGCAATTGGTTCACTTGCGTCGGCGTATACCCAGGGGAGGACTCCATATTCAAAAGCCCGCTCAGGAGCTTGTTAAAATCAAACGCATTGCCAGCGACGAACGGGTTCATAATTTCACCCTGCTCCTTGGCACACTGCTCGCATAAGTGGTACCCTGTCTTTTCTCCATTTACGATTTTGGTCACATGTACGGTCGCAGCCCGCTCGTGACATCGTTCACAAAGCATTCGGCACGACACCTCCCATCCACGAAGGTCAGTGGTCCTCGTTGTCATACGTTGCGATGACTTGAACTGCTGTGTATAGCAGACGCGATCTCAAACGGTCACGCAGTGGCAAATCCACATTGACCACTTCTCTCCGCAGCATATTCTCCAACATGACAGCTTCCCGCTTCGTCAGCCAAGATTCGCGCATTAACCGTTCAATGAGCGCCTCCGATGTCGCCTGACTCAACTCACTCGGCCAATTCCTCAACAAGGTCAACAGAGTATGCTCGGGATCCAACTTGATTTCGCGGATTCGAATATATCCTCCGCCACCACGTTTGGACTCGACGACATAGCCGTGATCCGTCGTAAACCGAGTACTGATGACGTAGTTTATCTGCGACGGCACGCAATTGAACAATTCGGCCAACTCACTGCGCTGAATCTCGACAACGCCAACATCACTCTCTTCAAGGATGCGCTTAAGATATTGCTCAATAATATCTGATATGTTATTCGGCATGGCTGATTACTCCCATCCTTCGGCAGCACCGCCCTCTGACTTTCACTATAATTGACTTTGACTTATCTTGACCATATTATACACCTCAGTTTTTGAAACGCAAGCCAGGTGACAGTCCGTTGAAAATACACCGTTTTCACGTTAAAC